>CAZDIF010000241.1:0-3204 GCA_964505365.1 uncultured Actinomycetota bacterium | reverse complement strand
ACGTCCACCACCGAGCGGCCGTCGTCGGCGTCCGGGCCCGCCACCACCGGCGTGGTCGCCAGCGCGTGCCCGGCGGCCGCCCAGGCCTCGACGCCGCCGGCCAGCTCGCCGACCAGTCGCTCGTGGCCGATCGTCAGGGCGGACCAGACGAGGTCGTCCCGGTCCACGGTGTCGTCGGCCACGACCACGACCGGCCGGTCGCGGGGGACCAGCCACCCGAGCCACGTCGCGAACTGGTCCCGCCACGGGATCGACAGGGATCCCGGCACGTGCCCGTCCGCGAAGGCCTGCATCGGCCGGGCGTCGACCACCTCGGCACCGTCGGCCCGCGCCGAGGCGACCTCCTCGGGTGACAGCGTGGCGAGCCGGGGTGGCCGTGGGCCGTGCACCGGTGTCCCCGCGCGGTTCACGTCGCGGAGCTCGAGGAAGTAGGGCGGGAACGACCCGAGGCCGCCCAGCAGGCGCTGCACGAACGTGTCCTCGTCCGGGTCGTCGGCGAACAGCGGGTTGGTGGCGCGTTCCTGCCCGATCGTCGTGCTGCCGGCCCCGCCGGGCACGGAGGAGCAGAACGAGCCGCCGCCATGGGTCGGGTGCACCGGGAGGTCGTCGGGCAGGGTGAACAGCCGCTCCCGGACGGAGCGGTACGCCGCCCGGGCCAGCGGCTCGGTCTGCTCCGGGGAGAGCAGGTCCGGACGGGCCACCCCGCCGACCATCAGCGTGCCGCCGGTGAACACGGCGACCGGCCGCCGGCCGTCCCGCAGCACGAACGCCTGGTGCTCGGGCGTGTGGCCGGGCGTCGCGACGACCTCCAGCACGAGCCCGCCGAGGTCGACCTCCTCGCCGTCCTCCAGCGGGCGGTGGTCGAAGGCCAGGCGGCTGCCGGTGGGCGCGAGCAACCGGGCGCCCCGGGCGGCGAGCTCGCGGCCACCCGACACGAAGTCGGCGTGCAGGTGCGTCTCGACGACGAACCGTGCGGCCAGGCCCCGGCGGTCGAGCTCGCGCACGACCGGCCGCGGGTCCCGGGCGGGGTCGACGACGAGCGCGCCGCCGTCGCCCAGGTCGACCACGTGGGCGGCGTTGCCCAGCCCGGGGTCCTCGAGCGTGGTGACGGTCATGGGGGTGCCCTGTCCACGAGGGATGCTGTTCAAGTCGACGTTTGACAATGATGCCGCAGCCGGGCCGTGATTTCAAGTCCTTGTTTGAACAGGTACGGTGGGCGTGCGGAGGAGGCACCCGTGACGACCACACCGACGACGCGCCGCGAGGCGAAGGACGCCCTGTTCGAGGGCTTCGCCTCGGTCGCGCGTGCGCTGGCCTCCGGTCGGCGCGCCGAGATCGTCGAGCTGCTCGCCCAGGGCGAGCACACCGTCGACGAGGTCGCCCACGAGCTCGGCCAGTCCGTGGCCAACACCTCGCACCACCTGCGCACGCTTGCCCGGGCCGGGCTGGTCGACTCGCGCCGCGAGGGCACCCACGTGCACTACCGGCTCGCGACCGACGACGTCCTGGACCTGTGGTGGGCCATGCGCACCGTGGCCGCGGCGACCGTCGACGACCTCGACGACCGGGCGCGCGCCTACCTCGGCGACCGCGACGCCGTCCCCCTCGTCGACCAGGACGAGCTGCAGGGCCTCCTCGGCCGCGACGACCTGGTCGTGCTGGACGTGCGCCCCCGGGCCGAGTACGAGGCGGGGCACATCCCCGGTGCGGTCCCGGTGCCGCCGGGGGAGTGGGACCGCCTCGACGCCCTCCCCGAATCCGCCGACGTGGTCGCCTACTGCCGTGGGCCCTGGTGCGTGTACGCGGACGACGCCGTCCGCCGCCTGGCCGAGCGGGGCCGCCGGGCACGCCGGCTGGCCGACGGGCTGCCCGAGTGGCGCCGCGCCGGCCGCCCGGTCGTCACCGGGCCCGACACCGGGACCGACGACGCGCACGACGAGGGGCCGGCCACGTGAGGCCGGCGTTCGAGCTGCTCGACCACGCCGAGACGCCGATGGGGGCCATCAGCCTGCGCCGGCGGCGGGAACCGAGCCGCGGCGTCGACGTCTTCGAGGTCAAGCTCGACGACGAGTTCCTGATGTCCAGCCTGTTCACGGTCGCCGAGGAGGAGCTGGCCCGCCTCGGGCTCGGGGCCGCGACCGGCGACCGACTCGACGTCGTCGTGGGCGGGCTGGGGCTCGGCTACACCGCCCACGTCGCGCGGCAGGACCCGCGGGTGCGGTCGTTGACGGTGGTCGAGGCGTTGCCGCAGGTCGTCGACTGGCACGAGCGCGACCTGCTCCCGGACGTGGCCGGGCTGGCCACCGACCCCCGCACCGAACTGGTCCGTGACGACTTCTTCGCCCGTGTGGCCCGCGGCGAGCTCGACACCGACGTGGTCCTGCTCGACATCGACCACGGTCCCCGCCACGTGCTGCACGACTCCCACGCCGCCTTCTACACCGTCGACGGGCTGCGGCGGCTGGCCGACGGGCTGCGCCCGGACGGGGTCTTCGCCCTCTGGTCCGACGACCCGCCGGACGAGGCGTTCCTCGCGGACGCCCGCCGGGTGTTCGCCACCGTCGACGCGCACGTCGTCTCGTTTCCGAACTTCCTGACGGGCGGGGAGTCGGCCAACACCGTCTACGTCGCCCGGTAGGCGATTGCCGTGCGGGTCGCGCGCGCCGGTAGCGTCCGCCCACTCCCGCACCCGGATTCCCTCGCCGCCATGCCCATCCCCACCGCCGCGTACTCCCTGCGCATGATCGTCCGCCTCGAGCACCGCCCGGGCACGCTCGGCCGGCTCTGCGCGGCCATCGGGGAGCTGGGCGGCAACATCCGCTCGCTCGGGGGCTTCGAGGTGCACGGGAGTGCCGTGACGGACGAGATCGTCGTCGACTGTGATGGCCTCGACCACCAGCGCCGGGTCGTCGACGCGGTCGAGGCGCTCGACGGCGTGACCGTCCTCGAGACCGGCGACCGCACGTTCGAGCTCCACGACGGCGGCAAGATCGAGGTCATCACGCGCGTGCCGCTGCGCGACGTCGACGACCTGTCGATGGCCTACACCCCGGGCGTGGCGCGGGCGTGCCTGGCGATCCGCGACGACCCCGGCCGGCTCCACGACCTCACGATCAAGCGCAACACCGTCGCGGTGGTCACCGACGGGACGGCGGTGCTGGGGCTCGGCAACATCGGCCCCGCGGCGGCCCTGCCGGTGATGGA
>CAZDIF010000240.1:0-4524 GCA_964505365.1 uncultured Actinomycetota bacterium | reverse complement strand
CAGATGGTGGATGCCGACCTGTTCGACAAGTCGTGGCAGACCTACCCCGAGGGCACCGACCCCATGACCATGGCGAAGTCCGAGCACGCCATCGGCCCGGGCGAGGAATCGATCGAACGGGATGGCGACACCGTGACCGTCCACATGGCCGCCCAACGGAGCCACTTCACCCCGGACATCATCCGGGCGAAGCAGGGCGACCACGTGGTCATCCACCTGACCAACATCGAGACGTCCGTCGACGCCACCCATGGGTTCGCCATCCCTGGCTACGACAAGCAGGTGAGCCTCGACGCGGGTGAGGTGGTGACCATCGAGTTCACGGCGGACCAGACGGGGTCGTTCGCCTTCTACTGCACCGAGTTCTGCTCGGCACTCCATCTGGAGATGCAGGGCTGGCTCCTCGTCGAGCCCGCCTGAGCATCCCCTGGGAGGTGGGGCCGTCGGTTCCTCCCAGCCACCGCCCCGCCTCCCCTCCCATCCGTCCCAATGAAGCACCCAAATGGAGGACAACCATGATGCACACGATCACCACGACCCTGCTCGCGGCAGCGACCGCGCTTGCCCTCACGGCATGCGGTGGGGGCGGTGGCAGCACGGACAGCGCCAATGCCGGTACCGACGGTGGTGGCGACGTCGAGGCGGTCACCGTCGAGGCCACCGAGTTCGCCTTCGACCCGTCGGACCTGTCCCTCCCCGCCGACACCGCCGTCGACATCACGCTCGAGAACAAGGGTGTCGTCGAGCACGACATCACCGTCGACGAGCTCGACCTGAAGATCTTCGCCACCGGCGGCGAGACCACCACCGAGACCGTCACGCTGCCCGCCGGCACCTACACCTTCTACTGCTCGGTCGCGGGCCACCGGACTGGCGGCATGGAGGGAACGCTCACCGTCGGCTGACCCACTCTGAACGTCCCCCACGTGCAGGAGCTCGCCGGATGGCGACCGCGATGCGATCCCGACCCAGCCATACCACTCGCGCCTCTGGTGCCGTGACACCGCGCAAGGGGGGCCGAACGGTCCTGGGCGGGCTGGCTGGTCTGTTCGTGGGGGGCGCCTGGTTCCTGCCACTGTGGCGGGCGACGCTGCAGGCTCCGCAGTACCCGGGCGGCCTGTCGATGCAGGCCTACGGGTCGAAGGTCACGGGCGACGTCGCCGAGATCGACACGCTGAACCACTACGTCGGCATGCGCGCCTTCGACCCGGCCGACATCCCCGAGATGGGGCTGTGGCCACTCGTGCTGGTGGTCGCGCTCGTCGCCGTGGGCGTCGGCATCTCGCGACGGACGGGCTGGGCCTCACGCCTCGCCCGGCTGTACCTGTGGCTGACGCCGCTGGGCATCCTGGCCATCATCCAGTTCCGCCTGCACCAGTACGGCCACGACCTGGAACCGATGGCGGCGCTGCGGATCGACCCGTTCACCCCGTGGGTGGTCGGGCCCACGAAGGTGTGGAACTTCACGACCTGGGCCCACCCGGACCTCGGATGGGCCAGCCTCGTGCTGGCTGCCGCCGTGGTCACGTTCGGACCGCGGCTCCTGGACCGTGTCCGCAATCGAGGAGGCGGCACGAGCGCAGCTGCACTCGTCCTGGTCGTGCCCCTGGTGCTGGCGGTCGGGCCGACCGCCAGCGCCCAGGAGGCCGGCCACGACGGCTCCCACGCGCACGACCACGCTTCGACGTCGGGGAGCACACCGGGCGTCCCATCCATCGCTTCCCCTCGGACGCAGGAGCCTGCGCTCGTCGAGCACCCGCACGCCGGGATGCTCGAGGACCTGCTGGCTGGTGTCGAGGACGGCGGCCGGCTGAGCCTGCCCCCCGGGACCTACCACGGCCCGGTGGTGATCGATCGCCCGGTGGTGATCGAGGGGCAGGATCTCCCCCTGGTGGTGGGCGACGGCAGTGGCAGCGTCATCACCGTGCGAGCGCCGGGCACGGTACTGCGGGGCATCGGCGTCCGCGGCTCCGGCCCCGGGCCGACGGGCAACCCAGCGGCCATCCGCATCGAGGCGGACGACGTGCGGGTCGAGGACACCGTGGTCGAGGGCGCCTACATGGGCATCGCCGTGGCCGGGGCCTTCCGGACGGCACTGGTCGACAACGTCGTCCGCGGCCGCGCCCACGCCCCGATCGGGGACGACAGCCATGCCACCGACCATGACGGTGCCACCGACGAGCACCACGACACCGGCGGCCATGGCGACCACACCAGCGCAGATGCCAACCACGCCGGCGGGCACGACCACGGGGCAGGCACGGTCGGTGACCGGGGCGATGGCATCTGGCTCCACGACGCCGACGACGTGCTGGTGCGGGGCAACCTCGTCGAGGACGCGCGGGATGGCATCTACACGGTGTTCGGGGACAACGCCCTGTTCGACGGCAACCACGTGCGGCGGAGCCGGTACGCGGTGCACTCGATGTACGCCCACGACCTGGTGGTCGTCGAGAACCACTTCGACGGCAACTTCTCCGGTGGCGTCCTGATGTACGGCGGCCAGGTCGTCTTCCTGCGCAACCTGATCCAGGACAGCCGGTCGACCTCGACCGGCTTCGGCTTGCTGCTGAAGGACGTCGCGGACGTGCAGGCAGTCCAGAACGTGCTCGTCGACAACCGAGTCGGCGTCCACCTCGACGGTCCTACCGACCGTGACGCCGAAGCCGTCCTGGACGGCAACACCATCACGCGCAACCAGGTCGGCGTGGCGGCCCACGCCTCCGCCAGTGCGGCGTTCCGCGCCAACAGCTTCGCCGACAACCTGGTCCAGGTGCTGCCCAAGGGCGGGAGCCTCGATGGCATCTCCTGGATCGATGGTGGCGTGGGCAACTACTGGAGCTCCTACCGCGGGTACGAGTCGGCTCACCAGCCCGGCCGGGGCACCATCGCCCACCTCGAGGGCGGTGCCGTGGACCGCCTGCTCCTGCGCCACCCGGAACTGTTCGCCATCGCCGACACCCCGGCCATGCGGCTGCTGCGCTCCATCGAGGAGCGATGGGGCGCCCGCACACCGGTCGCCACCGACAACGCACCGTTGACCCGTCCCGTCTCACCAGCGGTCCCGGAGACCGAGTCGGCTGCCGCCCGAGCCCTGGGAACCCTCGCTGCCGCCCTGCTGCTGGTCCCGTCGTCGCTCGTGCTCTGGCGTCCCCGGCGCCTCGTCCCGACCCGGTGGAGGTCCCGTGATGCCGTCCCAGCCTGACCGCGAACCCCGGCTCGGGATCCGCGCCGTGTCGAAGCAGTTCGGCAGCCGTGTCGTGCTCGACGGGCTCGACCTCGACGTCGAGGCCGGCAGCGTGGTGCTGCTGGCGGGCACGAACGGCAGCGGCAAGACCACGCTGCTGCGGTGCGTCGCCGGTCTGGCCGACCACGACGGCGAGGTCCGCCTCGATGGCCGTCCGTGGCGCGGCACGATGGCCGAGCGGCGACAGCTCGGCTACCTGCCACAGGCCCTCGGGCTTCCCGAGTGGGCCACCGTCGACGAGGTGCTCGGGATGTTCGGGCAGCTCCGCGAGGCCGACCCCGAGGCCATCCGCCTGCCCGAGGGCTTCCTGCCCGAGCGCGACCAGCGCATCGGATCGCTGTCGGGCGGGCAGCGCCAGCGGGTCGCCATCGCCGTGGCGCAGCTGGGCGAGCCCCGCCTGCTGCTGCTGGACGAACCAACCGCCAACCTCGACGACGAGGGGCGCGAGCACCTGTTCGCCATCCTCGATGCCGTGCGCACGCGAGGCGACAGCGTGCTGGTCGCGGCGCCGTCACCGATCGACCTCAACGGCCTGCCCGATCGCACGGTGAGGCTGGAGTCGGGACGGGTGGTGCCCGCGGCCGCCGGCCCCGTCCGCCGGGACCCGGCGGACCCCGGTCCGGAGAGCACGGACGCGTTCGAGGAGGTGGCCTCATGAGGGCCGTGCACAACACGCTGATCCTCGCTGGCTTCGAGCTGCGGGGCGCCACTCGCAGCCGATGGGTGAGCGTCGGCACCCTCGTGTTCGGACTGGGAACGGCTGCGGTGACCCTTGCCGGCCTGCGATCGCTCAGCGCCCTCGGGCTGGCCGGTGCGGGTGCCGCGGCCGATGGGCTGCTGCACCTCGGCCTGCTCCTTCCGCCGCTGATCGGGCTGCTCCTGGGCGCTGGGAGTCTGGCACGGGATCGTGAGCGAGGGCTGTTGGCGGTGCTGGCCACCCAGCCGGTGCGGCGCACCCAGCTTCCGGTCGCCGCCTTCCTGGGGTCGGCGTGGGCCGCCTCGGCCATCGTGGCCTTCGGGTTCGGGGTCGCGATGGTGCTGGTGGCCGCAGTCGCCAGCGCCGGAGACGTCGTGGTGCTCCTCGGGGTCGGTGCAGTCAGCCTTCTGGCGACCGCCAGCGCCGTCGCCCTCGGCGTTGCCATCTCCGCCCTGTGCACGAGCCACCACCAGGCCACCGCCGCCGCAGCGTCCCTGTGGCTGTTCCTCGCGCTGGGGCTCGACCTGTTGCTGGCCGGCGTGGCACCGGGACTGCGCCTCGGCCCGGCCGGCCTGCTGGG
>CAZDIF010000239.1:0-4570 GCA_964505365.1 uncultured Actinomycetota bacterium | reverse complement strand
TGGCTTCGCAGATGGTGCACACCTCGACCGGGCCGGGGGCGCCGTAGCATCCGGCCCACGTTGACGAGGGGACCACGAGGATGACCGTCCGCCGACGCCGGAGGCGTGGCGGGCCCGTCCTCATGATGGTGGTACTCGCGACGACCGTGGGCTGCGGCGCCCCGGCGTCCGCCCCGGGGCCGACGGCACCCGCGACCCCCACGCCGACGCCCTTCCTCGTGCCCACGCCACCGGAACCGGCGCCCGTGACCGACGCCTGTCCGCCCGCACCACCCCGTCCGGCGGTCGTCGACCCGCGGGAGCTGACCACCGAGGAGCAGGCCGGCCTGGTCCTGGCCGTCGGGGTGCCCCACGCCCTCACGGCCGAGGACGCCGAGGCAGCGGAGGCAGCCGACCTCGGCGTCGGCGGGATCATCCTCAAGCGGGCGAACGTGCAGTCGGCCGAGCAGGCCCGGGCGCTGGTGGACGACCTCGCCGCCGCCAGCCCGCACGGCCTGCTCGTGTTCGTCGACCACGAGGGCGGCCGCGTGGCCCACGCCGACGCCGTGGTGCCCACGACGCCGTCGGCCCGCCGGCTCGGCGAGGCCGGACCGGAGGCCGCCGCCGAGGCGGCACGGACGATCGGGACCGCCCTGCGCTCGATCGGGGTCCACGCGGACCTCGGCCCGGTCGCCGACCTCGACGGCGGGGCGTGGGACGGGATCATCGGCGACCGGGCGTTCGGCGACACCGCCGGGGAGGTGACGCCGGCCGCCGTCGCGTTCGTCGAGGGGCTGCACCAGCGCGGCACGCTGGCCGTCGTCAAGCACTTCCCCGGGTACGCGGGCGCGGAGGACACGCACGGGCGCGCCTCGGTCGTGGACGTCTCGCTGTCGGAGCTGCGCCGCGACCACCTGCCACCGTTCCGGGCCCTGGTCGACGCCGGGGCGGACGCGGTCATGGTCGGGCACGTGTCCTACGCGGGCCTCGACCCGCAGCGGCCCGCCAGCCTCGACCCGCAGGTCTACGCCCTGCTGCGCGAGACCGGGTTCGACGGTGTCGCGATGACCGACTCGCTGGGCATGGGGGCCGCACAGCGCCATGGCGGCCACGGCGGGGCGGCCGTGGCGGCACTGGCGGCGGGCGCCGACCTGCTGCTGGCCAACCAGGGCAGCGACGCGGCGCGCGAGATGCGCGACGCCATCGTCGACGCGGTCGCGTCCGGCGAGGTGGGCGCGGACCGCCTCCTCGAGGCGGCCACGCGCGTCATGCGGCTCCGGGCCCGCCAGTGGGAGGTCGCGGCTGGCTGCCGGTGACCGTCACGACCACCGCTCCCGGGGGTTGAGGTCCGGGACGGGTCGGCGTTCCGCTGCCTCCGCGTCGAGGGTGGCCATCCGGGCGCCGTAGCGACCAGCCGCGGGCGCGGCGGAGATCCCGTGGAGGAACACCGACAGCGTCACCGTCAGCACCGCGACATCGAGGACGTGCTCGGCACCCGGCACGCCGCCCTCACGGACCACCAGCAGCCCGAACACCAGCGTGGCGAGTCCCCGCGGGCCGAACCACCCGAGGAACCCGATGGTGGCGGGCCGCAGGCCCGCGCCCACGAGGGACAGCGCCACCGGCACGAACCGCACCACCGTCAGCGAGACCAGCGCGTAGGCCACGACGCGCGGGGTCGCGTTGGCCAGCGTCGGTCCCACCAGGGTCGCACCGACGACCAGGAACGTGAGCAGCGTCAGCAGTTGCCCCTCCTCCTCGGTGAACTCCTGGGCCTTGTCGCAGTGCTGCGGCAGCCTGGCCCCGAACACCAGTCCCGTGCCGAAGGCCGCGACGAACCCGCTGCCGCCCACCGCCACCGTGACGGCCCACGCGCCCACCGCGAGCGCCAGGGTGGTCAGCTGCTGCGCGCCCGGACCCATGTCCCCGGCCGAGACCCTCGCATCGACGAGCCGGGCGCCGCCCACGCCGACGACCCCGGCCACGACCACCGCGCTCCCGAGCTGCTGCACCACGAACTGCAGGCCGCCACCGAACCCCTGCAGGCCCCCGGCGGCCGCGGCCATGCCGATGGTCACGACCGGCAGCACCAGCCCGTCGTTCAGGCCACTCTCGACGTTGAGGGCCTGCCGGACCCGTCCCGGCACCCGTTCGTCACTGATGACCGCCTGGGCCAGCGCCGCGTCGGTCGGCGCCATCACCGCCCCGAGCACCAGCAGGGTCCACCCACCGACGCCGTCGAGGAGCAGCGCCCCCGCGCCCGCACCCAGCAGCACCACCAGGGGTAGGCCCACCCCGAGCAGTCGTCCCGGCAGCCCGACGTGAGACCGCAGGCGCGTGAGGTCGAGCCGGGCGGCGTCGGCGAAGAGGATCAGTACCAGCGTCAGTTCGGCCAGCGGCTCCAGGACCGCCTCGCCGATCCCGGTGACCAACCCGATGCCGTGATCACCGAGCGCCACGCCCGCGAGCAGGAACAGCATCGGCGCCGTAACCGGTCGCCTCCGCAGGCGTCGCGAGAACGCCGCGTGCAGGACGACCAGGAAGGCGACGACGGCGACGGCGGACATGGTCCCCGACGCTACTCCGGCCCGGACCGGGCCTGGGGCCGGTCACCCCACGAACGGCGTTCAGTCGTCCGCCAGCGCCTTGCGGATGGCGGCGGCGATGCCGGGGGCGTCGAGGCCGAGCTCGCTGATGATGCGGTCGGGCTTGGCGTGCGGGATGTAGCCGTCGGGCACGCCCAGTCGCAGGATCGGCGGGGCGGACCGGACGCCGGTGCGGTCGGTGACCCGGTCGGCGAGGTAGGCGCCGGCGCCACCGGCCACGACGCCGTTCTCGACCGTGACCACGAACGGGGACTCGACCATGGCGGCGAGCAGCGCGGGGTCCAGCGGCCGCACGCAGCGCACGTCCCACACGGCCGCCTCGACGTCGTGCTCGGCCAGCAGGTCGGCCGCCTCCAGCGACGCCTCCAGCCGGTCGCCGATCGCGGCGATGACGAGGTCGTCGCCGTCCCGCAGCCGACGCGACTCGAGCCCGCGGCCGGTGCCCTCGCGCGAGATCGCCGCGCCCTTCGGGAAGCGGATCGACACCGGCCCGTGCAGCCCGACCGCCTCGCGGAGCATCACGGCGAGCTCCTGCTCGGACGACGGCGCGAGCACGGTCATCGTCGGGATCCGCAGGCACAGCGACATGTCGAGGATGCCGTGGTGGCTGGGGCCGTCGTCGCCGGTGATGCCCGCGCGGTCGAACACGAACACGACGTGCTCGTCGTGCAGGCCGACGTCCATGTTGGCCTGGTCGAAGGCCCGGGAGAAGAACGTCGAGTAGACGGCGACGACCGGGACCAGGCCCGCGTGCGACAGGCCGGCGGCGGAGGTCACGGCGTGCTGCTCGGCGATGCCAACATCGATCATCCGCCGGGCGTCGCGCTCGTGCAGCGGCAGCAGCCCGGTGGAGCCCGGCATGGCCGCGGTCACGGCCACGACGCGGTCGTCCGCGTCGGCAACGTCCAACAGTGCCTCCGTGAACGCCTTCGTCCAGCCGCGGGCCTTCTTCTTGACGGACTGCCCGGTGGCCGGGTCGAAGGCGGAGGTGTCGTGCAGGCGCTTCTCGGGGTCGGACAGGGCCGGGTGGTAGCCGCGACCCTTCTCGGTCAGCACGTGCACGAGCACCGGCACCGGCGTGCGGCTGGCGGCCCGGAACGCGTGCTCCATGGCGGCGACGTCGTGGCCGTCGACCGGGCCGAGGTAGCGGACGCCCAGTGCCTCGACGAAGGCCTGCAGCGCCGGGGCGTCCGACACCGCGTGCTTGAGGCCGCGCAGGCCGGCCCCGGTCAGCCGGTGCACCAGCGGGATCCGCTCGACGGCGGTGTCCAGCCGGTTGCGCCACGTGCGGTAGCGCGGGTCCATGCGGAAGCGCGAGACGTTGGACGACAGCCTCGACACCGTCTCGGCGTACGAGCGGCCGTTGTCGTTGAGGACGATCGTCATCGGGGTGTGGTCGTGCCCGATGTTGTTGAGCGCCTCGTAGGCCATCCCGCCGGTCAGCGCCCCGTCGCCGACCACGGCGACGACGCGGCGGCCGTCGTCCTCGGCGCGGCGGCGGTGTCCCTCGGCGACGCCGTAGGACCACGACAGCGCCGTGGAGGCGTGCGAGTTCTCGATGACGTCGTGCTCGGACTCCGCCCGGCAGGGGTAGCCGGACAGCCCGCCGGCCTGCCGCAGGACCTCGAACATGCCGGTGCGGCCGGTCAGCATCTTGTGCACGTAGGCCTGGTGGCCGGTGTCCCACAGGAAGACGTCACGGGGTGACTCGAAGACCCGGTGCAGGGCCAGGGTCAGCTCGACCGCGCCGAGGTTGGAGCCGAGGTGCCCGCCGGTGCGCGCCACGGACTCGATCACGCGGTCGCGGATCTCGGCCGCCAGCTGCGGCAGGTCGCCGGTCGACAGGGCCTTGAGGTCGGCGGGCGAGTGGACGGCTTCGAGCACCACGGCGGGTCAGGCTCCTCGCGACGGGACGGGCCGGGGTTCACGGTCGCGGCTCCCCAGCGTGCCCACCCATGGTAGGCATCCGCCCGAGCGAACGACCC
>CAZDIF010000238.1:0-4570 GCA_964505365.1 uncultured Actinomycetota bacterium | reverse complement strand
TCATCTCCTCGTTCATCTTCTGGCGCTGGGCCTTGTACCGCTCCGGGTCCTTCTTCATCAGGTCCCGGTCGGTCTTGTACTTCTTCTGGATCGCCTTGATCTGCGGCTGGAGTTGCTGCATCGCCCGCATGGAGTGGGTCTGCTTGATGGCCAGGGGCAGCATCAGGATCCGCACGATCAGGGTCAGCGCGATGATCGCGAAGCCCCACGCCGGCTCGTCACCGATGAAGTCGAACAGCCCGTGCAGCAGACGCAGGGCCTCGACGAACAGGTCGCGGAATCCGTTCCAGAGTTGGCTCACAGGTCAGTCTCTTCCGGGGGAGCGGGGACGGGATCGATGCCGCCGGGGTTCCAGGGATGGCAGCGGCCGATTCGGCGCATGCCGAGCCACGTACCGCGCAGGGCACCGTGGGTCCGCACGGCCTCGACCGCGTAGCTGGAGCAGGTCGGGTGGAAGCGGCACCGGGGGGAGCGCACGAGCGCGGTGCGCTGGTACAGCCAGAGCAGGCCGAGCAGCAGTCGCGCGGGCAGCGACGGCCGCGGGTGGCGGCGGTCGGTGGCCGGTGCGGGGACAGCACTCATGCTGGGCCCTCCAGGAGTCCCAGCCCGTCGGCCAGGTCGCGAACCTCGGCCTCCACGTCCCGCACATGAGCGTCTGCCGCACGGTGACGTGCGATGAGGACCACGTCCACGTCCGGACGCCACCGCACGGACCGTGCGGCCTCACGCAGCAGGCGCTTCGCCCGGTTGCGACGCACGGCCGTGCCGACCTTGCGGGAGGCGATCACCGCCACGCGGGCCGGCCCGTCGTCCGGGCGGTCGCGGCCGTGGACGACGACGAGGCGTCCGGCACGGTGGTGGCGTGCCGCCAGGACAGCCGAGATCGCCCCGCTGGGTCGAAGCCGCTGCGGGCTGCGCACGAGCAGGTCGTGGGGCACGTTCAGGCGCTGAGGTTCTTGCGACCCTTGCGGCGCCGGTTGCGGACGATGGCGCGGCCGCCACGGGTGCGCATGCGAGCGCGGAACCCGTGCTTGCGGTTGCGACGACGGTTGTTGGGCTGGAAGGTGCGCTTCATGGCGATACGCCTGTTCGAGACGGGGGAGCCGTCAGGCACGCGCGGCAGCGAGCGTGAGAGAGAGATGCTCGAGGACAACGGCTGCCGGGTGCCGTGCGAGGGCAGTCGACCGGGGCAGTCTACGGGGCAGCAGCCCGTCCCGGCAACCTCGCGCTCGCCCTGGCGCGCGCCTAGCACGGCCTGCCGCGCCCGTGCCCCCACCGCGGCGGTGGTGTGCGCCCACCGGCCCGGATCCGTGCCCGGCGCGCGCGCAAGCGCACGCTGTGGAAAACTCCTTGCACGGGCTCGCCGCATGTGCCTATGCTCCCGCCCCGCCCGACGCTGGCAGCTTGCCGCCGGGGTCTCGAGGTCTCCTCGACCCGGTCGCGTCCCGGGCTCTTCCCCACGGTCTCGACGGACCTCGTGACACGGTTCTCCACAGCTTGTGGAAATCCCTGTGGACGGGTAGGGCCCACCGTGGGTCGACCGGTCACGAACGGTTCCGGACGGACCTGATCCTCGACCCTCGTCGCCCCAGGAGCCAGCTTTGGAGCCCGCCGGACCCCTTGACCTCAGCGGCCTCTGGCAGCAGTGCCTCGACGCGGTGGGACCGCAGGCGGGGTCGCCGGTGGCCCGGCAGTGGCTCCACGCGACCCAGCCGGTCGGGTTCTCCGACGACACCCTGGTCCTGGCCACGCCGCACTCGTTCGCCCGCGAGTGGCTGGACCTCAAGCTCGGCGACACCCTGCGACACCACCTGACCGCGGCCGCGGGCCGGCCCCTGCACGTGGTCATCACGGTCCAGCCGGGCGCGGCCAACCTCGACCCCACCGAACTCGGCGAGGAGGAACCCGCGCCCACCGGTGACACGGTCGGCGAGGTCCCCACACCGACCACGGCGGCGCCCGTCCCCGGGCCGACCCTCGAACCGGCCGAGGCGCCCTCTGGCCGGGGGCCGGCCCCGACCGTCCGGGCCCCCGGCCAGACCCGCCCCGGCGGCGACCTCAGCGACCGCGGGGTGATGTCCCGCCCCGACGGACCCACCGTGTGGCTGCCGGAGATGACCGACAGCGACAGCCAACTCAACCCCAAGTACCTGTTCGACCACTTCGTCATCGGCCAGTCCAACCGCTTCGCCCACGCCGCGGCGGTGGCGGTCGCCGAGGCCCCCGCCAAGTCCTACAACCCGCTGTTCGTCTACGGCGGCTCGGGCCTGGGCAAGACCCACCTGCTGCACGCGATCGGCCACTACGTCCGCCGCCTGTACTCGCGGCTGTCGGTCCGGTACGTGACCACCGAGCAGTTCACCAACGAGTTCATCTCCTCCATCCAGAACAAGGGTTCCAACGCGTTCCAGCGCCGTTATCGCGAGATCGACGTGCTGCTGGTCGACGACATCCAGTTCCTGGAACGGGCCGAGCGGACCCAGGAGGAGTTCTTCCACACCTTCAACGCGCTGCACAACGCCGAGAAGCAGATCGTCATCTCCAGCGACCGTGCGCCACGGTCCATCGCCCAGCTCGAGGACCGGCTGCGCAGCCGCTTCGAGTGGGGCCTGATGGTCGACGTGCAGCCGCCCGAGCTCGAGACCCGCATCGCCATCCTGCGGCGCAAGGCCGAGGCCGAGCGGCTCGACCTGCCGGACGAGGTCCTCGAGCTGATCGGCGAGCGGGTGCGCTCCAACATCCGCGAGCTCGAGGGTGCCCTGCACCGCGTCGCCGCCTACGCCAGCCTGTCCGGCTCACGGCCGGACCTGCCGATGGCCGAGGGCGTGCTCAAGGACGTCCTGCCCGACGAGCGCGAGCGCGAGATCACGGCCGACCTCATCATGACGGTCGTCGCCGAGTTCTTCGACATGGGGCTCGATGACCTCTGCTCGGACTCGCGCACCCGCCAGCTGGTCAACGCCCGCCAGGTCGCCATGTACCTGGTGCGGGAGCTGACCGACATGTCGTTCCCGCAGATCGGCAAGGCCTTCGGAGGTCGCGACCACTCCACGGTGATGCACGCCAAGGACAAGATCGCGAACCTCATGAAGGAGAAGCACACGATCTACGAGCAGGTCCAGGAACTCACCGCCCGCATCCGCGCCACCGCCCGCGGCAGCCTGTGAGCGCCCCCGTCCTCCCGTCCGCGGGGCCGACGACCCGCTCGGCCGAGTCGACACGCGCGTCAATTTCCCCACAGGTTGTGGAAAACCTTGTGGAGCCACAGGTGGACGAGTGGCCACCGCCTGTGGAGAACGCGCTCGCCGCGGTGGACGAGCGGTGGACCGTCCGTCCACAGAACGTGCGGATCCTCGGTGGACGGACGGTGGACGACGACTACCGTTGGACACACACGCCCCGGAATTCCATGCGTGTCATGGGGACGGGCGTGGACGAGCGCCGTCGGCCTCCACACCGCCTCCACACCGCGACTGTCGGTCTGACCTGCGATGATGGGGGTCGGTCCACAGTGTCCACACCCCCGACGACTACGACGAATCTCTACCAACACCCGAAGGTCCTCTTCGGACCTGTGGGGAAACCGCAGCCGGGAGCTCCATCATGAAACTGCGCGCCGACCGGACCGAGTTCGCCGAGGCCGTGGCCTGGGCCACACGCACCGTCGGTGCGCGGGTGACCCTGCCGGCCCTGTCCGGTGTCCTCCTCGACGCGGCCGAGGGCCGGCTCACCCTCCGCGCCACCGACCTCGAGGTCGCGGCCGAGGTGTCGGTCCCCGCCCAGATCGACGAACCGGGACGAGTGCTGCTGCCCGGCCGCCTGCTGGCCCAGCTGGTCGCGAGGTTCCCCGAGGCGCCGATCGAGCTGTCCGGCGACGCCGACCGGGTCGAGCTCAACTGCGGGCGGGCCACCTTCCACGTCCGCGGGATGCCGGTCGACGACTTCCCGACCCTGCCCTCGCCGGACCCCGACCAGGAACCCGGCGTGGTGCGTGCCGACGCCTTCGCGCGGCTCGTCGGCCAGGTCGCTCGTGCGGCCTCGACCGAGGAGGCCCGCCCGGTGCTGACCGGCGTGATGCTCGAGGCCCACGAGGGCCAGCTGACCGCCGCGGCGACCGACAGCTACCGCCTCGCCATGCGGACGATCCCGTGGGAGCAGGCCGCGACCGGGGACTCCCTGGTCCCGGCCCGGGCCCTGCAGGAGGCCGCCAAGGCGGCCACCGAGGAGGGTGGCACGGTCCAGGTCGTGCTCGAGGAGGGGCAGGTGTCGTTCCTGCTCGGCGACCGCCGCCTGACCAGCCGCCTCATCGAGGGCAACTTCCCCAACGTCCGTGGGCTGCTGCCCGACAGCCACGAGACCACCGTCGTGATCGAACGGGCGCCGCTGATCGAGGCCCTGCAGCGCGTGTCGGTGGTGGCCCAGGGCAAGGCCAACTCGCCGGTCAGCCTGACGTTCGAGGACGGCACCGTCGACCTGCGGGCCAACAACCAGGAGGTCGGCGACGCCGCCGAGGCCCTGCCGGCCGAGATCGACGGCGAGGGCCTGACGATCGCGTTCAACCCGGCGCTGC
>CAZDIF010000237.1:0-4574 GCA_964505365.1 uncultured Actinomycetota bacterium | reverse complement strand
CCTGCTGGACGTGCTCAACTCGCTGCTCTGCCTGCTCTGCGCGGACGACACCGAGGACGTGAACCTGTCCATCCAGGGCGCCTCGGCGATGGCCGGCCTGTCCGGCATCACCTGCGACACGCCGGCGCTGACCACGGACGTGTTCCGCACACCCCTCGACCTCGGCACGCTGGAGGTGGATGGCGACGTGCGCGACCTCTATGCAGGACTGGACGAGGTGCTGCAGGACGAGGGTGCCTATGTCGGGTCACTGGAACCCACCGGGACCCGCCACGACGACGTCCTGATCGACCCGGTCCCGGGATCGACCACCGTCGGGTACGACACGCCGACCACGATCCCCATGCTCGATGCAGTCCTGGAGCCCGTGCTGGCCATGCTCGGCGTCGACCTCGGCACCGCCACCGTGTGGGGCAAGTGGGTCGACTGCGACAGCCGGCGACTGGCCTACGTCGAGTAGGGCCACGAGGCCGTTCGAGCCCGCTGTACGCGGGTGGAGCGGCCTCAGCACGGGATCGTGGGCGTTCTCGCGTACGCTCGCGCACCGATGAGCGACACGAGACGACCTCGCATGGCCCTGCAGCTCTACGACACCCTGACGCGCGAGACGCGGCCCTTCGAGCCCCGCGAGCCCGGCACGGCGTCGATCTACGTCTGCGGCCCCACGGTCCAGGCCGAGCCCCACGTCGGCCACGGCCGGGCCAACGTCATCTACGACGTCCTGCGCCGGTACCTGCTCTGGTCCGGGTACGAGGTGACCTACGTCCGCAACGTCACCGACGTCGACGACAAGATCATCATGCGGGCCTCCCGCGAGCGCACCTCGCCGTCCCGGGTCGCCACCACCTACACCCGCGCCTACAACGCGGCGATGGACCGCCTCGGTGTGCTGCCACCGGACGTCGAGCCGTTCGCCACCGGGCACATCTTCGAGATGCAGGCCCTCATCCAGGAGCTGCTCGACCAGGACAAGGCCTACGTGTCCGAGGGCAACGTCCTGTTCCGGGTCCGCCGCTTCGACGGCTACGGCAAGCTGTCGGGCCGCCGGATCGACGAGCTCGTCGGCGGTGACGACATCGTCGGGTCCGACGTCAAGGACGACCCCCTCGACTTCGCGATGTGGAAGGCCGCCAAGCCCGACGAGCCGTCGTGGCCGTCGCCCTGGGGGCCGGGCCGGCCGGGCTGGCACATCGAGTGCGCCGCGATGGCCGCGCGCCACCTCGGCCACGGGTTCGACATCCACGGCGGCGGCTACGACCTCGTGTTCCCCCACCACGAGAACGAGGTGGCCCAGTACGAGGCGGCCCACGGCGAGCCGTTCGCGCGGACCTGGATGCACAACGGCATGGTGCGCATGGGCGAGGAGAAGATGTCCAAGTCCATCGGCAACATCGTGTCGATGGGCGAGGCGGTGGACCAGTGGGGCCGCGGGGCGATGCGGCTCTGGTACCTGTCGGCGCACCACCGCTCACCGCTGACCTACGACGAGGAGCGGCTGGGCGAGGCCTCGGCGTCGTTCGATCGGCTGGCGACGTTCCTGCGCACCGCCCGGGTCGTGGCGGGCGAGGGCGAGTCCGACGACGCCTCCTCGGCCTACGTCGAGCGCTTCCGCGCCGCGATGGACGACGACCTCAACGCGCCGGCCGGGGTGGCGGTCCTGCACGACCTCGCCAGCGACGGGCACGACCTGCTGAAGAAGGCGGAGTCCGGCGACGAGGGCGCGGCGGCCAGCGTGCGCAGCCTCGCGGCCACGCTGATCGAGCTCGCCGACGAGGTGCTGGGCCTCGGCCTGGGCGACCAGATCGCGCGCGAGGCGGACCTCGCCGCGCGCCTGGAGCCCATGGTGGAGGGGCTGCTCGCCGACCGTGCCGAGGCCAGGGCCGAGAAGGACTTCGCCCGTGCCGACGCCATCCGGGAACGCCTCGCCGCGGCGGGCGTGGTGATCGAGGACCGTCCGGGCGGCAGTCGGTGGTACGTGGACGGCGCCACCCCCTCCCGATGAGCGCGGAGCGCACGTCCCGGAAATCCGATTCCGGGGGCCGCGGGGGCGGTGACCAGCGGGTCGTGCCCGGCGTCCACCCCGTTCGCGAGCTGCTGCTGGCGGGGTCGGCCGTCCACCGCGTGGTGGTCGACCACGGGCGGCGACGCACCCCCGAGGTGGCCGACATCCTGGCCCGCTGCCGGGACCGCGGCGTCACCGTCGAGGAGGTTCCGCGGAACCAGGTCGACGACCTCGCCGAGGGCGTCGTGCACCAGGGCGTGGTCGCGCTGGCCCCGCCGTTCCCCTACGCCGACCTCGATCACGTACTCGCCGGTATTTCGGGGCGCAGGGCGCTGATCGTGGCGCTCGACGGGATCACCGATCCGCACAACGTCGGGTCGATCGCCCGCTCCGCGGAGGCGGCAGGAGCGGCCGCTCTGGTGGTCCCGTCGCGGCGGGCGTCGGGGGTCACGCCGACGGTCGAGAAGGCCGCCGCGGGGGCGCTCGCGCACCTGCCCGTCGTGCAGGTCACCAACCTCGTGCGGGCCCTGAAGGGGTGCAAGGACGCGGGTCTGTGGGTGGTGGGCCTGGACGCCGAAAGTGACGTCAACGTCACTTCTGAGGCCCTTCTCGACGAATCCGTCGTGATCGTCGTCGGCTCGGAAGGCGGGGGACTAGCCCGTTTGACCCGGGTAGAGTGTGACGTGCTCGTGCACCTGCCCATGCACGGCCGGGTGGCCTCCCTCAACGCATCGGTGGCAGCCGCGGTCGCGATGTACGAGGTGGTCAGGCGGCACGGGAGCCCCAGCCCCGAACGCACACCGGACTGACTCGTCACGCCCGGAACGTGCGTTCGTTGGAACCGACGACCACGACCGGAGCCCCGTCAGGGGAGTGGGAGGACAGTCCGCGATGGCGCGACCGGCCGCACTCGACGGGGCGCTCCTCGTCAGTACGGACGTCGAGCTGGTCCGTCGTGCCCAGGAGGGCGACCATGCTGCCGTGGACGTCCTCGTGGACCGCTACCAGGGCGCCGTCCGGGGTCGGGCAGCGAACTACTTCCTCGCCGGTGGGGACCGCGAGGACCTGTGCCAGGAGGGCCTGATCGGCCTGTACAAGGCCATCCGGGACTTCGACGCGACGATCGGCGCCTCCTTCGCCGCGTTCGCGGACCTGTGCATCACGCGCCAGATGCTGACGGCGATCAAGACCGCCACGCGGCTCAAGCACGCGCCGCTGAACAGCTACGTGCCGTTCGACCGCCCCGACGAGGCCGACCCCGAGCGCACGATCGCCGAACGGCTCACCTGTGACGGCGAGGACGGCGACCCGCTGGAGGCCCTGCTGGCCGACGACGGGATCCGTGACCTCGTCCGGGTGCTGGACCGCGTCCTCAGCGGTCTCGAGGCCCAGGTGCTGCGCCTGTACGTCGAGGGCCGCACCTACGGCGAGATCGCCCAGCTGCTGGGACGGCAGACCAAGAGCATCGACAACGCCCTGCAGCGCATCAAGCGCAAGCTGGAATCCGCCCTCGACGTGTGAGGTCGCGCCGCCACCGTCATCGCGCGGGGATGGGGCGCATCAGGCCCTCCTGGACCACCGAGGCGACGAGGTCGCCGTCGCGGGTGTAGAGGTAGCCGAGCGCCAGGCCGCGCGCGCCGGTGGCCGATGGCGACTCCTGGTCGTAGAGCAGCCACGCGTCGGCCCGGAACCGGCGGTGGAACCACATGGCGTGGTCGAGCGAGGCACCCTGGATGGCCGTGTCGACGGTGTCGTGGGGGCGCACCGCGGCCCCGAGCAGGGTGAGGTCGCTGGCGTAGGCGGCGGCACACACGTGGGCGAGGGGCTGGTCCGGGAGGTGCTCGGTGATCCGGAACCAGGCCTGCTGCTGGCGGGCCCGGTCCTCGCGGCGTGGCACGGGACGCAGGTCGATCGCGGAGTACCCGGCGATGTAGCCGGTCTCGGTGCCGGGCTCGAGGCGGTCGGCGGAGATGCTGGCCAGGCTGTCGGGCGGGGGCGCGTCGGGCATCGGACGCTGGTGCTCGAAGCCGGACTCGACGATCTGGAAGGAGGCGGAGAGGTGGAAGATGGGACGCCCGCGCTGGGTGGCGACGACCCGGCGGGTGGTGAACGACCGGCCGTCGCGGATGCGGTCGACGTGGTAGACGATCGGCACGGTCGGGTCCCCGGGCCGCAGGAAGTAGGCGTGCAGCGAGTGGACGTGCCGGTCCTCGTCCACGGTGCGCCCCGCGGCGACCAGGGCCTGCCCCGCCACCTGCCCGCCGAAGACCCGCTGGCGCTTCGTGTCCGGCGAGTCGCCCCGGTACAGGTCGACGTCGATGGTCTCGAGGTTCAGGATGTCGACGAGCGATGCGGCGCCGGCACCCATGGACCCTCCACCTCTACAGGACGACGAGAGCCGGAGAGGGGACTCGAACCCCTGGCCTGCCGCTTACAAGGCGGCTGCTCTTCCAGCTGAGCTACTCCGGCGGGCCGCCGCAGGGTAACCGGGCACCCCTGTCCGTCGGGACCACGCTCGCGTAGTTGCACGCGTGTCATTCGTGGGGCACCCTGTGCTCCAACCGGTGAGAGA
>CAZDIF010000236.1:0-4586 GCA_964505365.1 uncultured Actinomycetota bacterium | reverse complement strand
CCGAGCGTCGTGTCGTGGTGGCCGGACCCGAACGCCCGTCCCGGGTCGAGGACGATGCGCACGCGGCCCGGCCGCTCGGGGTGGTCGTCGGCCAGCCACGTGGGCACGACGTCGAAGGGCCCGGCAGACACCGGCTCGATGCCCTCGCGCCAGGCGGCGGCCCAGTCGACGTCGGCGACCGTCTCCCAGCGGCCACCCGGCGGGACCTCGGCGTCCTCGCCGTCGAAGTAGCCGACGACCTCGCCGGGCCGCTCCCAGACGCCGGTCGCCCCCGCCGCCCACAGCCGCGCGCTGTCGAGGTCGGGCTCCTCACTCGGCAGGGTGTACGCGAAGGTCATCCGTCGGAGGTCGTCCCCGTGGTGCCCCGGCCGCCGGTGCGCTGCTCGATGAGGCCGTGTTCGACGACCTCGTGGCGCTCGCCGTACGCGCTGACCAGCGCCGCGCCGATCGCCGCGGCCGGCAGCGCCAGCAGCGCCCCGATGGGCCCGAGCAGCGCCCCGCCCATCAGCACCGACACGAACGCGACGGCCGGGTGCAACGACAGGGTCTCGGCGGTGATCCGGGGGACGACGAGGTAGTTCTCGACCTGCTGGTAGATGACGATCGCCCCCAGCACCCAGAGCCCGTCCGCTGGGTTGTTGGAGACGGCGACCAGCAGCGGCACGACGCCCGCGAGGTAGGTGCCGATCACCGGGATCACCGACGACACGATGCCCACCCAGACACCGAGCGCCGTGGCGTAGGGCACCCCGATCAGCGTGAACACCAGCACGTGGAACACGGCGGACACCACGGCCGTCAGCAGGCGCGAGTACAGGTAGCCGCCGGTCTTGGCGATGGCGAGGTTCCAGACCCCGAGGAACTCCTTCTGGCTCGACGGGGACATCCGCGAGGACAGCGTCCGGCGCAGCCGCGGCCCGTCGGCGGCGAGGTAGAAGCTGACCAGCGCCGCGGTCAGCAGCTGCAGCAGCGACCCGAACAGCGTGCGGCCGAACCCGAGTGCGCCGCCGGCGATCCGTGGGGCGATCTCCGGCAGGCGGCGAGGCAGCATGTTCCGCTGCTCCTCCAGCCACACGGCGACCGATTCGCCGAACTCGCCGGGCAGGTTGCGTGCCTGCGCGGCAAGGTCGCCGAAGACGGTCGGTCCCTGCTGCACGAGTGTCGTGGCCTGGTCGATGATCAGCGGGGCCATCGCCGCGACGAAGCCGCCGAACAGCAGCAGCCCCAGGAAGAACACCATGGCCGTGCCCAGCCCGCGGCGCACGCCCCGCTGGTCGAGCCACTGGACCGCGGGCTCGATCGCGAAGGAGACGAACAGCGCGACGGTCAGCGTGACCAGCAGGTCGTACAGGCGCACGAGGATGCCCTGGACGAGGTCGACGATCATCAGGCCGGCGGCGACGCCGACGGCCACGGTCACGGCGAGCCGCCAGTCGGGCCGCCGGTCCGTCGTGCTGGTGGTGCGTGGATCGGCCATCGGCGGCAGCCTACGAGGCCGGCCGTCGGCGGGGGCGCACGCATGGCCGTCGATAGGCTGCCCGGGGCCGCCGGCGCCGCCTGCTCGCGGTCGTCTCCCGCCCCCGACTGTCTGCCTTCGAGGACATCGCCGTGCCCACCGCCGCCCCGGTCGCCGAGCCGGCGATCGCCATCCGGGGCCTGACCAAGCGGTACGGGTCGGTCACCGCCGTCGACGGGCTGGACCTCGTGGTCCAGCCGGGCCAGACACTCGCGCTGCTCGGCCCGAACGGGGCCGGCAAGACATCCACGGTCGAGTGCTGCGAGGGCTACCGCCGGCCCGACGCGGGGTCGGTCCGGGTGCTGGGCCTCGACCCGGTCGCCGACGCCGCGGCGCTGCGCTCGCGCGTCGGCGTCATGCTGCAGGAGGGCGGCGTCTACCCGATGGCCTACCCCGGCGAGGTGCTGCGGCTGTTCGCCCGGTTCTGGGCGGACCCGCTGGACCCGGACGCACTGCTGGCCCACGTGGGCCTGGACGGTGTCCGCCGCACCCGCTACCGCGACCTGTCCGGTGGGCAGAAGCAGCGGCTGGCGCTCGCCCTGGCCCTGGTGGGGCAGCCGGAGGTGGTCTTCCTCGACGAACCCACCGCGGGCCTCGACCCGGCGGCGCGTCGGTCGACCTGGGAGCACGTCCGCCACCTGCAGGAGCAGGGCGTCACCATCGTCCTGACGACGCACCTGCTGGACGAGGCCGAGGAGCTGGCCGACCGGGTGGCCATCATCGACCGGGGGATCCTGGTGGCCGAGGGCACCCCCGACGAGCTGACCCACGGCGTCGCCGTCGACCTCACGTTCTCCACCTCGCAGCCGGTGGACGTCGACGCGCTGGCGGCGGCGGTCGGCCACGACGTGAGCGCCGACCGCACCGGCCGCTACCGCGTGCACGCCGAGGGCACCCCGCGGCTGGTGGCCGAGGTGACCGCGTGGCTGGCCGACCACGACGTGGCCGTCGGCCAGCTCAACGCCGGCAAGGCCAGCCTCGAGGAGGTCTTCCTGCGCCTGACCAGCGAACCGTCCGCCGCCGCACTCGCCCGTGACGAGGACCGCCGTCGCCGCCGGCCCGCCGGAGCCGCGTCGTGAGCGGGGCCGCCCCCGTCCACCGCCAGCTGCTGGCCCAGACCGGCATGGAGCTGCGGCTGCTGCTGCGCAACGGCGAGAGCCTGCTGATCTCGTTCGGGATCCCGCTGGGGATCCTCGTGTTCGCCTCGCGGGTCGTGCCCGTGTCGCTCGGGCCGGGCGAGCCGCTCGACACGCTGGTCCCGGCGGTGCTGGCACTGTCCGTGCTGTCCACCGCCTTCACCGCGCAGGCGATCCAGACCGGGTTCCAGCGCAAGTACGGGGTGCTCAAGCGCCTGCGTGCCACGCCGCTGTCCCGGACGACGTTCCTCGGGGCCCGGGCACTGGCCGTCCTGGCGCTGGTGGCCGTGCAGGCCGTCCTGGTCCTGGCGCTCGGGCTCGCCCTCGGCTGGGCGTGGCCGCCGGGCGCCAGCGTCGGGCTGCTCCTGGTCGGCCTCGTGCTCGGGACCGCCGTGTTCACCGCCCTGGCCCTGCTGCTGGCCGGCACCCTGTCCGGCGAGCTGACGCTCGCACTGGCCAACGCGATCTACCTCGTCCTGGCCGCCGTCGGCGGGCTGGCCCTCAGAACCGACGGCCTCGCCCTGCCGACGCAGGTCGCGTGGGCGACCCCGTCCGGCGCGCTGGCCCTGCTGCTGGGCGAGTCGCTGCCGGTCCCCGGCGACGACGTCGGGCTGGGATTCCTCGCCGCCGAGGTGCTGCTCGGGTGGCTGGTCGTCGCCGCGCTGGCTGCCGCCCGCTGGTTCCGCTGGGAGCCCTGACGGGGCGGTCGTCCGGCTGCCTGCTCGGTTCCCGGCCGGGAACGCGCTCGTAGTACATTGCGCGCCGGTGGGGTGCCTCCCCGCCATATCCACGCCACCCCACACGCATCACGTCGCGCGCCGCCCACCGCGGGCGGCGCCACGGACATGCCGGTGGTCGGTGTCGTCGCCTCCGTGGCCCCTGCACCACGGTTCGCGACACCGGTGCCGGTCCCGCCCGACCAGAGGAGACGTCACGGTGCGCAGCCCCAACCGTCGTAGTGCGGCCCGTCCGCGCCTCCGCCGCCTGTCCCGCGCCGGCCTCCTGCTGAGCCTGGGCCTGCTGCTCACCGCGTGCTCGGGGGCACAGAGCATGCTGGACCCCCAGGGCCAGTTCGCGCGGGACCCGGACAACCTGTTCATGCTGACCTTCTGGATCGCGGTCGTCGTGTTCGTCCTCGTGCAGGGGCTGATCATCTTCACGGCGGTCAAGTACCGCGCGAAGGCGGGCGACGACTCCGTGCCCGTGCAGACGCACGGCAACACCAAGCTCGAGATCTTCTGGACCGTGGTGCCCGCGCTGATCCTCGCGGGCATCGCCGTCCCCACGGTGCAGCAGATCTTCGACCTCGCCGAGGAGCCCGAGGGCGCGCTCACCGTCGAGGTCATCGGCCACCGCTGGTGGTGGGAGTACCGCTACCCCGACACCGGCATCATCACCGCGAACGAGCTGGTGATCCCCACCGACCGGCCCATCCGGCTCGAGATGACCGCCGAGGACAACGCTGTCGGAACCGGTGTGGTGCACAGCTACTGGATCCCTGCCCTGGCCGGCAAGCAGGACGTCGTCCCCGGCCGCACCGTCACCCTCAACCTGCAGGCCGACGAGCCCGGCCGCTACCTCGGCCAGTGCGCCGAGTACTGCGGCCTGTCGCACGCGAACATGCGCAACCGGGCTGTGGCCATGTCCCCGGACGACTTCCGCACCTGGGTCGAGGAGCAGCAGCAGGGCGCCGAGGTGCCCCAGGAGGGCACGGTCGAGGCCCAGGGCCGCGAGGTGTTCGCCAACTCCTGCGCGCAGTGCCACGTCATCCGCGAGGACGGCGTGTCCTCGGCCGAGGACTACCAGTTCCTCGTCGGGCCGGACCTCACGCACCTGATGAGCCGCAAGGAGTTCGCCGGCGCGATCTTCGACCTCTACCAGCGCGAGGACCCGGACGACCCGAACTCGGCGTTCACCGACGAGCCCAACGTCGA
>CAZDIF010000235.1:0-4696 GCA_964505365.1 uncultured Actinomycetota bacterium | reverse complement strand
GGGTCCAGGGCGGAGGTGGGCTCGTCGAACAGCATGACCTGGGGCTGCATGCACAGGGCGCGGGCGATCGCCACGCGCTGCTGCTGGCCGCCGGAGAGCTGCCCCGGGTACTTCTGCGCCTGCTCGGGGATCTTGACCCGTTCGAGCTGCTTCATCGCCTCGTCCTCGGCCTTCGCCTTCGGCCACCGACGGACCTGGCGAGGCGCGAGGGTCACGTTCTCCAGCACGGTGAGGTGCGGGAACAGGTTGAACTGCTGGAACACCATCCCGGTCTCGCGGCGCACCTCCTGGATGTTGCGGACGTCACCGCTCAACTCGACCCCGTTGACGACGACCCGCCCGGCCTGGTGGTCCTCGAGGCGGTTGATGCACCGGATGAGCGTCGACTTGCCCGACCCGGACGGGCCGATGACGACCACGACCTCCTTCCGGCCGACCACCAGGCTGATGTCCTTGAGGGCCTGGAAGTCCCCGAAGTACTTGTCGACGTTCTCGAGGGTGATGATCGGCTCGCCGGTGCCGCCCGGCTTGACCGCCTCGGAACGCAGGGATTCGGCAACGTCACTCATGTCATCGTTCTCCCACGCCGAGTCGGCGTTCGAGTCGCTGGCTCTCCCTCGACATCGTGTACGCGAAGGCCCAGTAGATGAAGGCGGCAAACCCGAGCAGTTCCGGCAGGATGCCCTGCCCCAGGAATGCCGGCTGGTTCGGGATCACGCGGCCGAGCACACCGAGCGTGTCGGTCAGGCCGATGATCAGCACCAGCGACGTGTCCTTGAAGATGGAGATGAACTGGCCCACCAGCGCCGGGATGACGTTGCGCAGGGCCTGCGGCAGCACGATCTTGCGGAGCACCTTCAGCGGTGGCAGCCCCAGGGCCTGCCCGGCCTCGACCTGGCCCCTGGGGATCGACTGCAGGCCCCCACGGACGATCTCGGCCACGTACGCCCCGGTGAACAGCGTCATCATGATGATCGCGGCCACGACCTTGGGCGGCACGAAGGCCTCCGGGACGAAGAACCGCAGGCCGATGTCCCCCATGAACAGCAGCATGATCAGCGGGACACCCCGGATGAACTCGATGTAGGCGATCGAGACGCCCGCGAACGCGGGAAACGACGACCGACGGCCCAGTGCGGCGAGCACACCCAGCGGGAACGACAGCACGATCGCCGAGGAGGCAAGGAACAGGGTGAGGGTCAGCCCGCCGAGATTCCGCAGCTCCAGCTGGCCCGTCCCGACGAGGACCGCGAGGGCCACCGCCACCCCGACCAGCCCGTACACCGCGGCGTAGCGGGCGGCCTTGGGAGGCAGGCGCCGTCCTGCCGCCCAGCCGACCCACCCGGCGGCGAGGCAGGCCGCGGTGAGGCCCATCGATGCCACGGACTGCGAGAAGCCCAGCACCGCGATCACCAGCAGGAGCAGCGGCCAGGCGCGTCCGACGAACGCGCGTGCCCGAACACCGGGCGGTTCCTCGGTGACCTCCGTGCCGGGCTGGCGGAGCAGCCGTCCCGACGCCCCGACCATGACCCCGACCGCGGCCATGGTCAGCGCGAAGGCCACCCACTCCCGCCACATCTGGTCCCGCGGGTACAGCCCCGCCATGATGGTCGTGAGGTTGACGCGGACCGCGGTCCATCGGCCGGACACGACGATGAACCGGACGACCCGGAACCCGATCCAGGCCAGCGGCACGACCAGCACCACGGTGAGCAGCGCGTTGTACCAGGTGTTGAACAGGTTCTTCCGGGCCCAGACCACCGGGGACGGCGTGGGGACGGACGGAGCGGTGGTCGCCGTCATGTCAGCGCTCCACCAGTTGCATGCGGCGGTTGAACCAGTTGGTGAAGGCCGCGGTGACCAGCGAGAAGACGAGGTACCAGCCCATCGCGATGAGGAACACCTGCACGGCCGGGTTGGCATTCCCGACGACGATGCGGGACACGGACGTCAACTCGGAGTAGCCCACCGCGACGGCCAGCGAGGAGTTCTTCGTCAGGTTGAGGTACTGGTTGGCGACCGGCGGGATCGCGATGCGCATCGCCTGTGGCAGGATCACGTGGCGCATCCGCTGGAACCCGGACATCGCCAGTGCCATCGACGCCTCGGTCTGGCCCTTCGGGACGGCCTGGATGGACCCCCGGACGATCTCGGCGATGTGGCTGGCGGTGTAGAAGGTCAGGCCGAGGAGCACGGCGGTGTACGCGGTGCCCATCTTGAGCCCGGAGACCGGTGCCCCGCCCTCCCGGCCCATCGGGGTCGTGAGCTCGACCGGCCCACCCGCGGCGAGGTAGCCCACCACGACCACGACCAGGCCGGCGCCCGCGGCCCAGAGGACGCGGTGGTGGGGCTGGCCGGTCCGCCGGTTGACCATGGTCCGCCAGCGCGCTACCGCCCAGCCGACCAGTACCGCCACGGCGAGGATCAGCAGCGCCACCCAGCCGCTGCTGCCCTCGGTGACCCGGGGCCACGGCACCCACACGCCCTGGTTGGTGATGTACAGCCACCCGTCGATGCCCGCCGGGTCCTGGATGCGCGGGAAGTAGGCACCGACGACCCCGAGGGAGACGAACAGGATGATGAGCAGCACGGGGATGTTGCGCAGGAGCTCGACGTAGAGCTGGCAGACCCGGGCAACCAGCCAGTTGGTCGAGAGGCGGCCGATCCCGATCAGCGTCCCGAGGATCGTCGCGAGGACGATCCCGGCGATCGACACGCGCAGCGTGTTCCCGACCCCGACGAGGATCGCCCGCCACACGTTCGAGCGCGGGTCGAACGGCGAGTCCGTGACGAGGAACCCGGCGGGGCGCTGCAGGAACCCGAACCCGGTCGGGAGGCCGGTCTGGCGCAGCCGAACCTGCAGGTTGTTGACCAGGACGAGGACGACGAGCGCGACCAGCACGAGGAAGACGAGCTGCCCCACGACGCGAAGGACCCGTTCGTTGCGCCACCACGGCGGTCGCGTCGTCGGCTCGGCGAGGCTCATCCCCACTCCCGGCGTGCGGGGGGAGCCGAACCGGCTCCCCCCGCGAGTCCTTCAGCTACCTGGCATCAACGGTACGGCGGCGGGTAGTGGAGCCCGCCGTTGGTCCACAGCTCGTTCACGCCACGGGTCAGCCCCAACGGGGTGTCGGGTCCGATGTTGCGCTCGTAGATCTCGGCGTAGTTGCCGACGGCCTGGACCACCTGGACCGCATAGTCCGCGGGCAGTCCGAGACCCGGGTCGAAGACCGCGGGCGGGTCGCCCACCTCAGCGCCGACGAACCGGGCAATCTCCGGGTTGGACGTGTCCGCCGAGCCGATGTTGTCCGACGTCAGGCCGAACTCCTCGGCCTGGATGGTGGCGATCACCGCCCAGTCGACGACCTGCGCCCACTGGCTGTCGCCGTCTCGGACCACGGGTCCCAGCGGCTCCTTGGAGATGGTCTCGTCGAGGATGGTCAGCGCCTCGGGCCCATCAGGCCACTCGGAACGGATCCCGGCCAGCTGGGACTTGTCGGACGTCCACCCCTCGCACTGGCCCTGCTGGAACGCGGGCTGGATCTGCGGGTTGTCCTCGAACGACTGCGGGTTGAGGTCCAGCCCGCGAGCCTCCGACAGGGCGGTCAGGTTGAGCTCCGTCGTGGTGCCACGCAGCACGCACACGTTGGCGCCCTCGAGGTCGGCGATCTCGGAGATGCCCGAGTCAGCCTTGACCATGATCCCCTGGCCGTCGTAGAACGTGGTCGTCAGGAAGGTGGACCCCTCCGTGCCGTCCCGGGATGCCGTCCAGGTGGTGTTGCGGATCAGGACGTCGATGTCGCCCGACTGCAGGGCGGTGAACCGCTCGTCGGCGGTCAGCGGGCTGAACTCGACCGCGTCGGGGTCACCCAGCACCGCCGCGGCGACCGCCCGGCAGTAGTCGACGTCGAACCCGGTGAAGTTGCCGTCCTCGTCAACGGACCCGAAGCCGGGTACCGCGTCATTCACGCCACAGTTGAGGGTCTCACGGTCCTGGACAGCGGCAAGGGTGCCGCCGCCTTCGTCCTCGCCGCTTGCACATCCAGCGGCCGCCAGTCCGAGAGCCAACGCTCCCGCCGCCAGCTTCCACACGCGTCCCTGTCTCATCGCTCGCCTCCCATTGGGTCCCGGGGGTCTCCCTCCCCCGGTCGTGCGAGCCTAGACCGCCGGCTACGACACATGTCGGAGGAATGCTCACGCAGCGCACAGACGCCGCCCGGTGCTCGGGTAGCGTCACGCGCCGGCAACCGGGGAGACCACGTGGACCGCCGGACAGAGACCCTGGTCGAGGAGCGACAGGCAGCCGCCGAGGACCTCGGCCTGCGGTGCTGCGTGGGCGCGCTCGTCACCGACGGGAATGGGCACGTGTTCGTCCACCGTCGCGGGTGGGACCGGGCACTGTTCCCCGGCGCGTGGGACCTTGTCGGTGGGCACGTCGAACCGGGCGAGACGCTGCTCGAGGCGCTCATGCGGGAGGTCGCCGAGGAGACCGGCTGGGTGGTCGTCGGAGAGCCCCGGTTGGTCCACACGTGGGACTGGGCACCACCGGACGAGCCCGATGCCGTCCGACGGGAGTTCGACTTCCTCGTCGAGGTGGAGGGCGACCTCGACGCACCGCGGCTGGAGCACCCCAAGCACGTGGAGGGCGCGTGGGTGGGGCCTGGCGGTCTGGACCTGCTCGAGGAGGGCCGCGCCG
>CAZDIF010000234.1:2683-4702 GCA_964505365.1 uncultured Actinomycetota bacterium | reverse complement strand
CCGAGGAACACGTCGAACATCCACACGAAGATCAGCAGCAGCGAGCCGTTGACCTCCGAGCGCACCAACGCCCCGACGGTGGCACCGATGCCGAGGTAGATGACCGCGAACATCGCCGTCGCGCCGACCGCGAGGCCGATGTCGGCCACGTCGGTGCGAACGGCCAGGGCAAGTAGCGCCCCGGCGGCGGCCACGGCCGCCAGCAACAACGACGAGGCCAACCGAGCGGTGACCACGCGGGCGGTGGCCGAGCCTGCCGCGGCGAGCCGGCGGTCCACGTCGCGTGATCCAGCGACGTGGAAGAACCCGGCCACGCCAGCCAGGAAGGCAGCGGCCCACCCGGCGGTCGCGGCCTCGAGCTGGCCGAGGTCGGCCCGCCCGCCGAGGATGCGACCGAAGTCGGCCAGGGCCCCGGCCGACAGGGCGACGAACACCACCGGCACCGCCGCCAGCAGCACCAGGTTGAGTGGCCGGCGGGCGTACTCGAGCAGGTAGCGCCAGGTAGCCAGGCCGGTCAGGGGGGCGGCGGTGCGTGCGGTCATCGGGCCACCGCCTGCCCGTCGATCAGGTCGTAGATGCGGTCGAACCGCTCGGCATCGGTGATGAAGTGAGAGATGATGAGCAGGCTGCTGCCGGCGTCGCGCCGGTCGCGGGTGAGCTGCCAGAACCGCTGGTAGGTGTCCCAGTCGAACCCGGCGTAGGGCTCGTCGAGCAGCAGCAGGTCGGGGTCGGGCAGCAGTGCCAGTCCGAGATTGAGCTTGGCGCGGGTCCCACCAGAGAGTTCCTCGACCCGTGCGGTGCGCCACTCGGCGAACCCGAGCGTCGCGTAGATGTCCTCACGGGACCGCTGCATGTCGGGCTCGGTCATCCCGTAGGCCCGGGAGAACAGCTCGAAGTGCTCGTCGCAGGTCAACCGCTCGTACAGCACCGGCTCCTGCGGGCAGAACCCCACCAGGCCGCTGTGCGACACGGTGCCGGCATCCCGATCCAGGGCCCCGACCAGGATCTTCATCAGCGTCGACTTGCCCGAGCCGTTCTCGCCCACGAGTCCGACCACCTCGCCCGGCCACAGCTGCACGTCGGCGCCGCGCAGCACCGACTTGACGCGGCGTCGCGGCCACCACCCGGTGCGATAGGCCTTTACGAGCGACTCGGCCGTGAGGACGGTGCCCGCTGGCGGGTGCGGCTCGGACGTGGGCGTCAGTCGGTGCTGCTCCGTGGTCGTGCTCACGGCATCGCTCCTTCTCTGTCGGAGGCGATCTCACTATGCCGCCCCACCGGGGGTGGGGGAAGCGTCGAAAGGCCTGCCGGGATGGGCCCTTCGACCCTGCCGTCTGTCGTACATCCAGCCGGAGCCGTGGCCGTGTCCCATCCCGGCTGGATCGTCGTGCATGTCGGCAGGGGCGATGCCGCGGTCACGCAGCACACCGTGGCCGGTCACGCGTCGTGTCCGTGATGGTCGACGCTCTCGGCCGGGGCCGCGGGGGGCTGGGTCGCGTCGCTGATCGCGGGGCCGATCAGCAGCGCGGAGACCGTGTAGATGGCCGCGAACGCCGCCAGCGCGAGGCCGGGCGCACGCCAGTTGCCGGTGCGGCGCCGTAGGCGCCGCAGGGTGGGGATGGTGGCGACGAACCCGATCGCGCCGAACAGCATCCGGCCGCCAGCACCGGCAACGAGCGCGGAACCGGCGAGCGGGCCGACGTGGTGCAGCACGTGCGGTGCGGCGCCCGTGACCGCCGCCCAGGTTCCCAGCAGGGCGGTCCGCAGCCGGTTCGCGAGGCGCGCCGGAGTCGTCAACCGCGTGGCGGTGGTTGTTGGGGCGGACACGCTGGTTCCAGTCGGTCAGGTGGTGTGCAGCAGGTGACGGACCAGGGCACACGGATCGTCGGCGGTGGAGCCCGAGGTGGGCGTGTCGTGCAGCGCCGAAGGCGACCTCGCCCTCGTACCGTCGAGTCGGCCTGCCAGGTCACGGCGGACGATCTCGCGGCCCAGGCCCGTGAGCGCCCCGCGGATCGCCGC
>CAZDIF010000234.1:0-2583 GCA_964505365.1 uncultured Actinomycetota bacterium | reverse complement strand
GTGGTGACAGCCACCGTCAACATCCGGTATAGAAACCTGGCTTGACGCGAACTTGACGGTCGGCGCAGCCGGGCCTTGACGTCGGCGCGGCACCGTTCCATGGAACAGAAGGGGGACGCCATGATGCTTGGGATCCCGCTCGTCCTCGTCGCGATCGTCGTGCTGCTGATCGTGTCGCCCCCCAGAGCGCACCCGAGCGCCGCCCGGTCTCGCACGCGCAACAGATCCTCGACCAACGGCTGGCGGCGGGCGAGGTCACCAGCGAGGAGCACGCCCGACGGTCGACCACGCTGGCCGAAACCCGCGGCGGGTCTACCTGGCGCCCGACTGCGCTGATTGTCGGGATCGTGGCGGTCGTCGCGCTACTGGGTGCGGCCATGGCCTGGGGCGGCACCGGCTGGGACCAGTCGGAGCACCACCGGTGGATGGCCGGCCACATGGGCTGGACCACCGTCGAAGGATCGGCCGACGCGCCGGTGCCAGGTGCCGCCACGGTCGAGATCGTCGCGACCGCCCTGCGCTTCGATCCGACCACGGTGACGATAACCCCTGGCGTCCCGGTCAACCTCACGCTCGGCAACGAGGGCCGGGCGTTCCATGACCTGACGATCCCGCCGCTGGGGTTCAGGCTCGACGCTCACCCCGGCACGCAGGCCTCCGGGAGCCTGGCCGTGGACGAGCCCGGTACCTACGCCTTCGAGTGCAGCGTCCCCGGCCACGCCGAGGCGGGCATGCGCGGCACGCTGGTCGTCGAAGCGACGTCGTGACCGACGGTGAGCGTATCGCGGTGACCTACGTCACCGCGGCCGCCTGCCACGTTGGCTGGTCGGACCATCGCCGGACTGCCTTCTGGGCGACCAGCCTGGCAGCAACGTCGCCCAGCGGGCGAACGTGGGTGGACGGCTCGTGGACGGGACGTTCAGAGTTCGCGCCGAGCAAAACGGTGGGTGGCGACGGCCAGCAGTCCGATGCTCGCCACGATGGTGGTGGCGACGGCGCGGAGGAAACTGCTGGCCGGCACTCCCGCGGCCATGGATGCGACGGCGGAGAGCAGTTCGCTTGGCAGCCAGGGCTTGATTGGAGGGAGCAGGCCGATGAGGGGCAGGACGAGGAGGATGCCCAGGGCAGCGAACACTGTGGTGGGTTGGCTGCGGGTGAATCCGCTGACGGCGGCCAGCACTGCGACGGCGAAGGCAAGGTAGAGGATGCCGTACAGCGTTCCGACGACCATCGCTGCAGGAGGCAGACCGCCGATCAGGGCAGCGGTGAGTGCCCAGGCGGCGCCCGTCCCGATGATCAGTGCCGAGGCCGCCACGGCCAGGGTCACGAGGTAGCGGGGTAGCAACAGCGTCCAGGCACGCTGGACACGTGTTCGTAGGAATGCTGCGAGTTCGGGGCGGGCATCGACCGCCAGGGCACCGACGCCGACGATGATCACGGCAAGCAGCCCGAGCTGGCTGGCGTTGCCGATGAACTGGCCGATGCCGTCGGCGGGGGTCGGGTCGGGGGCGATGATGGTCATCGCCCCACCGAATCGCCCGAGGATGTCTTGCAGATATGCAGCCGTGAGCGGACCGACGACGCCGAAGAGCAGATAGGCCCCGAGAATGATCATCCAGCGGTGGGTGCGTGTCAGCCGCAACCACTCGAGTCGCCACAGGGTCATGATGTCAGCTCCAGGAACGCGGTTTCGAGGTCGGTGGCAGGGTGGAAGTCGACCAGTTGTTGCCCGTGCTCGGCCAGCAGCCGGGGGACTCCACGTTCGGCCTGTACGGCATCGGTCACCGTCAGCCGCAGCCGGCCGGGGGCGTGCTCGACGACGTCGCTGACCCAGGGCTGTGCTCGCAGTGCGGGCACCAGGTCATCGACGGGTGACCGCACGTGCAGCACGTAGGCGCTGCTGGTCCGCGCCAACAGTTCCTGCAACGGGCCCTGGAACCGCAACCGCCCGCGGTCGATGACGCCGACCGTGTCACAGACCTGCTGAACGTCGGCGAGGATGTGGGTCGACAGCACCACCGTCTTGGTGTGGGCCAGCTGCCCAACCAGATCCAGGACCTCGCGTCGACCGGCGGGGTCCAGTGCGGAGGATGGTTCGTCGAGCAGGAGTACCTCGGGATCACCGACCAGACAGCTCGCCAACCCCAGGCGTTGCAGCATGCCGCGCGAGAACCCGCCCACACGGCGGTCCACCGCCTCGGACAGCCCCACCTCGACCAGGACCTGCTCGACCCGATCCCGAGGCATGTCCGGAGCGGTCAGGTGACGGCCAAGATCCACGACTTCGCGTGCCGTGAGCCACGGCTCGAAGTGCGGGGTATCCACCAGCACGCCGAGTGACTGCCGCGGGACACCCAAGTGCAGGCTCCCCGACGTGGGGCGCCGCAGCCCGGCCAGGATCGACAGCATCGTGGTCTTGCCAGCCCCGTTCGGTCCAATGAGGCCGTAGGTCGAGCCGCGGGGAACGGCCAGGTCCACGTCCGCCAGCGCGGCGGTGTCGCCATACAGCTTCGAGAGTCCCCTGGTGGCCACGACCAGCGGTGCAGCAGGCATGGGCGTCGGTGGCGATACTTCGTCGGCCTG
>CAZDIF010000233.1:0-4704 GCA_964505365.1 uncultured Actinomycetota bacterium | reverse complement strand
CCTCTCGCTCGCCGTGGACCCGGGCGCCGTGGCGCAGCAGCTGCGTCACGGTCAGCGGCGTCGTCATCATCGTGCTCTGCACCATGCGATCTCCCTCTCCTCGGCTGGGGCGCGATGCGCTCTCCGCAAGCCTACGGACGAGCTGCCGTCCTGCGCCCCTCCGTCAGGACCCACGTTGGCTACTCGAACGTCACCGTCCACGGGCCGTCCGCGGTGATCTCGAGCCCGAACAACCCATGGGCCGGCAGGGGGACGCTGTCGTTGTAGGGGCCGACCTCGTCGACCACGACATCACCGAACATCTGTCGGACGACGAAGTCCGCCTCGCCGTCGTGTCGGAGGCTGGCAGTGGCGAACGCCGTGACCGGGGTCGGGTCATCGAAGTCCATCGGGAAGGCGACCACCGCGTCTCCGGTCCCCTCGTACTGGCGAGCCAGGTCCTGACCGTCGGGTGCGGTCACCAGGCTCTTGGCCAGCAGTACCCACGGGCCGTCGGCACGGACCGCGAAGCCGACCGTCTCCGTGACGCCCTCGTAGGCCAGCAGCTCACCGGTGTACGGGCCGCTCACGTCGATGACATCCGCCGAGGTCCCGTCGTCGCGGATGACCCGCACCACGAAGTCCCCATCGCCCGTGTGGTGCGCCTGCACGACCGTGATCGGCAGTGGCTCGTCCAGGTCGATGTCGCCGTCGCCGTCGCCGGTGAACACCTCGGCGACCCCGGGATCGGACTCCGGCGGATCGGACAGGATCAGCTCCCAGTCCAGCCCGCTTGCGTCGGCGACGACCGGCTCCTCGACCACGTCCGCCGAGCAGCCGCCCAGGCCCAGCGTCGTGGCCAGCAGCCATGCTGCACCACGGCTTGCCAGAGTGGGCATCGGGCCTCCCGCATCGCCATGCAGGCCAACCAGCGACATCGCTCGGAACTTCCAGTCTTCCGACACCGACGGGATCAGGCGCACGCATCGGCGCGCGGTGCGTTCCTGCCGAGAGATGACGACGACGAGTTTCCTCGTAGGGTGAGGCCCCGGTCCTGAGGATCGGCGATCCAGTCATCAGGAGGTTCGACTGTGGGGACGTCACGCACTGGCCCGGTTCGGTCGGCCGCGCGATGGCTGCTGGGGCTCGGGCTCGCTGGTGCCGGCACGACGCACCTGACCGTCGCCCGTCGTGAGTTCCGGGCACAGGTGCCGAGCTGGATGCCGGTCGACCCCGATCTGGTTGTGGTCGGATCCGGCGTCGTCGAGGTTGCACTCGGCATCGCGCTGGTGACGGCGCGGCGCCGCCGGCCCTCGGTGGGCTGGCTCACCGCGGCCTTCTTCGTGGCGATCTTCCCCGGGAACGTGGCGCAGTACGTGGAAGGCACCGACGCCTTTGGCCTGACCACGGATCGGGCCAGGCTGGTCCGGCTGTTCTTCCAGCCCGTGCTGATTGCCTGGGCCGTCTGGTCGACCGGCGCCTGGCGGTCGTGGCGGTCGGGCCGTCGCTCCGACCCGGAGGGTGTGGACGCCGAGTCGAACGGCCCAGTCACGGGTTGACGGTGGCCGTGATGGCTCCGTCGACCCGGAGGGTCGTGCCGTTGACGTAGTCCGAACGGGGGCTGGCGAGGAACACCGCCGCGGCAGCGATGTCCTCGGGGCGGCCGAGGCGTCCGGTGGGGTTGGCCGCGTAGCCGGCGACGATGTCTGCCTCGAGTTCGTCCCAGGGCCGGGTGTCGCCAGCCGCGTCGGCGCGTTCCTGGAACATCTGCTGCATGCCGGGTGTCAGGATCACGCCGGGGCTGATCGTGTTGGCCGTGATCCCGGTTCCGGCCAGGTGCTGGGCGAGGCTGGCGGTGAGGTTCGTCACGGCGGCCTTGGCCGCGGAGTAGTCGATCATGTGGGGCAGCGGGGTGATCACCCCGCGGGTGCTGATCGTGATGACGCGTCCCCAGCCGCGGGCCTGCATGGTCGGCAGCAGTGCCCGCACGCAGCGGGTCACGGACAGCACGTTCGTGTCGAAGGCCGTCCGGAAGTCCTCGTCGGTCGCCTCGTCGAAGCGGTGCTCGCTGAACGGTCCGGCATTGGCGACCAGGATGTCGACGGGGCCGCGGTCGACCACCTCGGCGAGCAGCGCATCGGTCTCCGCCGGATCGCCGAGGTCGCCGGTCACGCCGTCGGCCCGGCCACCGTCCCGCCGGATCTGCTCGACCTGGCGTGTGACCCGTGTCTCGTCGCGACCGTGGACCAGGACACGGCACCCCTCAGCGGCGAGCTGGGAGGCGATGACCGCGCCGATCCCGGCGCTGCTCCCCGTGACGAGGGCCGTGCGACCGGCCAGCAGCATGTCCATCAGGGTCCCTTCTGCGACGTCCGGGGGGATCGCCCCCAGTGTTGCAGCGCCCTGCGACAGGCCTGCGGCGATGTCCGTGTGCCAGGCGATGAGTCTGCAGGCATCGTGGCGTCCAATGGACGAACGACGAAACGGGAACGTCTTGACGACACGGACGCCGCAACCGATGACCTTCGTCTTCGTGCCGGGGGCTGGGGGGCAGGCCTGGTACTGGCATCGGGTCGTGGAAGAACTGGAGGTGCGCGGTCACGCCGCGGTTGCTGTCGACCTGCCTGCAGCCGACGACACGGCCGGCCTCGACGACTACGCCGACACGATTGCGGACGCGGCCGTCGGGCGAGACGGGGTGGTGCTCGTCGCCCAGTCGATGGGGGCGCTGTCGGCGCCGTTGGTGAGTGCACGGATGCCGGTGTCGCTGCTCGTCCTCGTGAACGCCATGATTCCTCGACCGGGGGAGACCGGAGGCGAGTGGTGGGAGGCGACCGGCCAGGCGCAGGCGGCCGAGGACCTCGCGGTCGCACAAGGTCGAACGTCCACGACAGGGTTCGACGCGATGGACGTGTTCTTCCACGACGTTCCGCCGGACGTCGTCGACGCTGCGATCGAGGCCGGTGACCCGGATCAGTCCGAGACACCGTTCGCCCAGCCGTTTCCGCTGGAGCGCTGGCCGGACGTGCCGACTCGCGTGGTTGCCAGCACGGACGATCGCCTGTTCCCGGTGGACTTCCAGCGGCGCGTTGCAGTCGAGCGCCTGGGGATCATCCCGGACGAGATCCCGGGTGGCCATCTCGTTGCCCTCGCGCAGCCCATCGCCCTGACGGATCGGCTCGAGGCGTACGCCATGGAGGTCGTTGGTGGTCAGCAGCCGCAGCCTCCATCCTGATCGACAGGGTCAGCGGGGCCGGCCGCGTGTTCCTGTTGCAGAGCGAGGCGCTCGTCGACACTGAGCGTGGGGTCGAAGGCCTCCATGGCCGCGTCGAGCATGTGTGCCGCCTCCTCGGGCGCAGCCAGCTCCAGCACCACCTCGTCGTCGCCCTGGCGAACCGCGAACTCGAAGAAGGAGCAGCACTGCTGCTCGTCGCGGACGAAGTCATCGACCAGCGGGCGGGTGTGGCCGTCGTCGACGAACGTCAGCACCAGTCGGTGGTCGATGCGTTCGCGACGGCGGAGGCGGGAGGTCAGTTCGTTGGCCTGCGGCAGTCGTGCGCGGGCACCCTCCTCGTCGAGCGTGCACGCGAAGGGGTCGGACCGGTCGGTCATGGGGGTCTCCATCGGTTGGGTGCCACGCACGATGCCCCCTGGAGTCGACATGAGGTCAAGCCTCTGGTCGCACCAGCGCTCGGGGCCTTGACTTCAAGCCGACATGAACTCGTACCGTCGGATGCCAGCCAGGAACAGGATCCACCCATGGGCGAGCTCCTCAGCATCGGCGAGGCGGCCGAGGTCGTCGGTGTCGCCACCTCCGCACTGCGTCACTACGACGAGATCGGCCTGGCCGTCCCCGCCACGCGGGTCGGCGGGCAGCGCCGGTACACGGAGGAGAACCTGACGCGCCTGCGGGTCATCAACCAGTGTCGACGTGCCGGCTTCACCCTCGACGAGATCGCCAGCCTGCTGGATGCGGGCGCCGGGTGGCAGTCACTCGCGCGACGAAAGCGCGAGGAACTGGAGGGCCGAATCGAACAGTTGGTCCGGGCCACCCGGCTCATCGATGCCGCGCTGGCCTGCGGGTGCGCGAACCTCGAGGGATGCGATGCCGCCAACCGTCACCAGGCCGACGACCACCTGCCCCCCTCCGAGCGGTTGACCGACCCCACCAGGTCCCTGCTACCGGTCGACCAGGGTCGCTGACGGCTAACGCGACCTCTCGCGCTGTCGACGTTGGCCGTAGCGGGTCAGTCCGCGGGGCTTGTAGAGGTTGAGCACCTGGACGACCAGGAGCACCAACAGTCCGATGGACGGGCGAGGTCCGGTCCGACGTCGCGGCAGGTGAACTGGCCGCCTTCTGTCGGCACGCACTCGACGCCGCGGGCGCCGTGCCATCCAACGCCGCGACGAAGCGACTCGTGGGCCTCGTCATCGATGGGCTCCGACCGCCCGGCTAGGGCTGGACGGCGCTGGACGACATCGTCGCCGCCCCGTCGTTTACGGTGGGGCCATCGAAGGGGCCATCATGTTCGGACCGGGCAACCGCCATGCGCCGCAGTCGCTGTATGCAGGGGACGCCGCCGATGGCAGCGGGCGAGGGCGACGCAGACGAGGTGTGACGCCCACTTGGCTACGGACGGTTCTTCAGGTCGGCATCCTGGTCGTCACCACCGGGGTGGTCCTGTTCGCCATCCTGTCCGCCAACGGCATCGTGTAGCCAGCCGC
>CAZDIF010000232.1:2311-4704 GCA_964505365.1 uncultured Actinomycetota bacterium | reverse complement strand
CCGGCCGGGCACCGGGATGCGAGTCCCCGCAGGACGGGATCCGGGTCCCGAGGTGGCAGCCTTCGACCCCCTCTGCGTGGCAGGCCCGCTACGGTGCGTGACGCGCGGAGGCACGCAGGCAACCGGTGGGCGGGGCCTCCGCCGGGGGCACCACGTGGTCCGGGCGCGTCAGGCGACGCGCCGGCCCACGTCCTCCGTGTCCGTCCTACGCTCGCCGGTGAGCGCACCGACACGAGGACGGGCACATGGACCTGGTCACCGCGGACGCCGTCCGCGAGGCGGCCGAGCGGCTGCAGGGCGTGCTGCAGCCCACGCCGATCGAGCCGTCCCGGGCCCTGTCGAGCAAGGTGGGCTCGTCGGTCCTGCTCAAGTGCGAGAACCTCCAGCGCACCGGCTCGTTCAAGATGCGCGGCGCGTACAACCGGATCGCCCGGCTCTCGGACGAGGAGAAGGCCCGCGGCGTCGTGTGTGCCTCCGCCGGCAACCACGCGCAGGGCGTGGCGCTGGCCGCCCAGATGCAGGGCGTCGAGGCCACCGTCTACATGCCGGTCGAGGCGCCGCTGCCCAAGGTCGATGCGACCGCCGGCTACGGCGCCCACGTCCAGCTGGTCGGCGAGTCCTTCGACGACTCCCTGGCCGCGGCCGAGACCTTCTGCGACGAGCACGGCAGCGTGTTCGTCCACCCGTTCGACCACCCCGACATCATCGCCGGGCAGGGCACGTTGGGCCTCGAGCTCGTCGAGCAGGTCCCCGAGCTCGCCACCGTCGTCGTCCCCGTCGGCGGCGGCGGGCTGATCTCCGGCACGGCGGTGGCCCTGCGGGAGGCCCGCCCCGACGTGCGCATCATCGGCGTCCAGGCGGCCGGGTGCGCGCCGTTCCCCGCGGCCCTGCGGGCCGGCGCGCCCGCCCCCGTGCCGCGTGGCGACACGATCGCCGACGGGATCGCCGTGAAGCGGCCGGGCGAGCTGACCCTCGCCCACGTCCGCGAGCTGGTGGACGAGGTCGTCACGGTGGACGACGAGCAGATCGCCCGCGCGGTGGTGCTGCTGCTCGAGCGGGCGAAGCTGGTGGTCGAGCCGTCCGGCGCGGCCAGCGTCGCGGCGATCATCAGCGGCGCCACGGACGTGACCGCCCCCACGGTCGCGGTGCTGTCGGGTGGCAACATCGACCCGCTGGTCATGCAGCACCTCGTCACGTCCGGGCTGACCAGCGAGGGCCGCTACGTCACCATCCGCACGCGGGTGCCCGACCGGCCCGGGGCGCTCGTCCAGTTGCTGCGGCTGATGGCCGAGCAGCGCGCCAACGTCCTGGGCGTCGAGCACCACCGCCTCGGCCGCCGGCTGCAGCTGGGCCAGGTCGAGGTCGTCATCGAGCTGGAGGTCCGGGGCGAGGACCACATCGCTGCCATCCGCCAGCACCTGCGCGACGCGGGCTACCCGGTCGCGACGTCCTGACCGTGGCGGGCCGAGCCGGGGGCGCGCGGGCGATGGCAGCACGTCGGCCGCCACCCGTACCCTGCCCGGTCCAGCAGGAGGCAGCATGAGCGACCAGACGCCGAGGTGGGATCCGCCGGGTGGCGCGAGCGGCGAGGACGACACGCCACCGCCTCCGCCTCCGCCGGCGGCGGCTCCGGGGACCCCGCCATCGTCGGACGCCTCGACCCCCGACCCGTCGTGGCCGCCACCCGACCCCGACTCGGTGTACGGGGGGCGGACCGTGTACGGCGGCGACGGGGGGTCCTCGTGGGAGCCGCCGCCTCCACCGCGCCGTCGCACGGGCCTCGTCGTGGGGATCGTGCTCGGCGTGCTGGCGCTCGTCCTGGTGCTGGGCGGGCTCGTGTTCATCGGGGTCCGCCAGTCCGGCACGGCCGGCCAGGGCGGTCCGACCGAGACCGCCGAGGAGTTCACGCCCCCGACCGCCGAGGGCGGCGACGTCGAGTCGCAGGCCGACGCGCTCCTCACCACCATCGACCGCTCCGAGCTGCGGATGATCAAGTTCCAGGAGGACGTCTTCGCCGAGATCGGCGAGGACGGGATGGTCGGCGACCGCGCCGAGGCCGTCGCCAACGCGGCCCAGGCCGCCGGTGATGACCTCACCCGCCTGCGGTCCGGCCTGCAGGACCTCGCCGAGGGGGAGGGGGAGGACCTCTCCGGCCTGCGGGCGGTGCGCGACACCTACACCCAGCACCTCGACGCCTGGATCGAGTACGTCGACGCCGTGGCCGCCACGCCCACGCTGGCCGGGGGCACGGCCTCGGGCGCCGAGGCCTACTGGCGCGACATCAACCTCACCGGCGCGGACTTCGTCGACGCGATGGCCGAGCAGCTGCCCGAGGGCCTGCCGAGCGAGCTGCAGGACCTCGCCGACCAGATCGTCGAGCGCGGCTTCGGCGG
>CAZDIF010000232.1:0-2211 GCA_964505365.1 uncultured Actinomycetota bacterium | reverse complement strand
CTGGAGGGAGAGCCGTGGACCGTCATCGACGCCTTCTCGTGACCCTGGCCGTGACGGCGCTGGCCGCGTCGCTGGTCGCCGCCGGACCGCCCGACGAGCACCCCGGTGGTGGGGGAGGCCCGGGAACGTGGCCGCCCGGCCCGCCAGCCGACGAGGAGCCGGACCAGCCCGACGAGCCGACGGGCCCATTCGACTACGCCGCGCAGGCGGACCAGCTCTCGCAGCCCGACTTCCCCGAGACCGTCCGCGAGGCACTGACCGTCGAGGCGCACGACGGCGAGCAGGTGTACGTCGAGGTGGTCCGGCCCGACCCGGCGGTCCACGGCGACGGGCCGTGGCCCGTGGTCATGGAGGCGAGCCCCTACCACGGCACGCTCCACGCACGCGACGGCACCCGCGTCTTCCCCGACCCGGAGGACGCGGACGGCAACAAGATCGGACTGACCGGCTACTTCGCCCCGCGCGGGTACGCGGTCGTGATGATGGACCTGCGCGGCACCGGTCGGTCGACCGGGTGCCTCGACCACCTCGGTGCCGATGACGCCAAGGACCTGGAGTCCGTGATCGAGTGGGCCGCGGACGCCCCGTGGTCCAACGGCCGCGTGGGCCTGACGGGTCACTCCTACGTCGGGTCGACCCCGTCGATCGCCGCCGGCCAGGCCCCCGATGGGCTGGTGACCATCGCGCCCAGCGCCGGGTTGGCGTCGATGTACGACCACCAGTACCAGCACGGCGTGCCCTGGAACCTGCAGTGGGTGGGGCCGATGGTCGCCTACGAGCAGCTCGCGCTGGAGCGTGACCTGCCCGGCGGCGACAACTCGGACAACGCCCCGAACGAGCAGACCGGCTGCGGCCTGCAGAACTCCTCGCTGACCGCCGGCCACGGCCAGGTCACCGGCGAGTACCAGGCCTGGCACGCCGAGCGCGACTGGCGCCGCGAGGCCGCCCGCGCCGACCTGCCGATCTTCATGATCCACGGCGTCAACGACAACGCAGCCCGGATCCCGGCGGCGGAGTGGTTCTTCGGCGACCGCGTCCCGCGGCCCGACGACAAGGTGTGGATCGGCCAGTGGGACCACGGCTCGTCCGGCAACACCACCTGTACCGAGGGGCACGTCAACTGCCGGTTCGAGCAGTGGCAGTACGCACTGCACGCCTGGTTCGACTTCCACCTGAAGCAGATGGACGTGGAGACCGGCCCGACCGTCGAGTCGTTCCTCAACGGCCAGCAGGTGTACGTCGCCGACCAGTGGGACGCCGACCCCGGGGCCGTCACCTTCTACCCGGACGCGACCGACGGCTCGCTGTCCACGACGCCGCCGACCGGATCCGGCAGCGTGTCGTTCTCGTCGCTGGCCGGCAGCGGGGGCGTGGAGTTCGTGTCCGAACCGCTGGAGGAGGACCTCGTCCTGACCGGCATGCCGCAGCTGACGTTCGATGCGTCCGTGACCGGGCAGGTCGTCCACCTCGTCACCGGCCTGTGGGTCGAGGACGGAAACGGGGACCGGCGCGAGGCGAACTACTGCGCCATCAACCCGCACCTGCGCCACGACGTCGCGACCCCGTCGCCGGTGGTCCCGGGCATGCCCATGGAGCTGACCCCGCAGTGCTTCGCGATGGCCCACCACGTGGAGGCGGGCGAGCGCCTCGTGCTGACGGTCGGCACGACCTCCCGCCATCACGTCCCGACGTTCGCCCACGACGCCCAGGTGGCCGTGCACACCGGCCCGGGTGACGCCGGCTACCGGCTGCCGCTGGTCGCCGACGCCGAGCTGCACGACGACCCGCTGCACGCGGGCGACGAGCCGGTCGAGGCCGGCCCCGCCCAGGGGCCGATCAGCGGGTCGGTGACCCTGCTGGCCCCGGCCGCCGGCGCCGTGGAGGTCGAGGGCGTCACGGACGCGTTCGTGGACTTCACCGTCGGCAGCGAGTGGGACAACGCCGAGCTGCAGGTGCGCGCCGACGTGACGGTCGAGCCCGCCGACATCGACCTGTACCTCTACCAGCTGGACGAGGACGGCAACGTCACCGGGGACGCCGTGGCCAGCGGCACCTCGTTCGACCTCACCGGCGAGTCGCTGTCCTACCTCGACCCGCCACCGGGCGACTACCGGCTGCAGATCCAGAACTGGGCGGGCAGCCCGAACGTGGTCGACTACCTCATCCGGTTCATCAACTCGGCCGGCGAGGTCGGCACCGGCGACACCTGAT
>CAZDIF010000231.1:0-4725 GCA_964505365.1 uncultured Actinomycetota bacterium | reverse complement strand
TCTCGCTGGTCATCGACCCGGTCTCGACGGCGACGTTCGGGGTGCAGGCGGCGGGTGACGGGCCGGGCACGGACCCGGCGCCGGACCCAGCACCTGACACCGACGACAAGAAGGACCTGCCGAGCACTGGTGGCGGGGCCGCGATCGCCGGACTGGTGGCGCTCATGGGCGCGGCCGGGATCCTCCGGCGTCGCAAGTGAGCTGAGCTCACTTCCCCTCCCCGGGGCCGGGCGCATGGCGCGCCCGGCCCCGGTCCCGTCTGGGACCTTCCTACGCTTCCCGCCCGACGCCCCGCACGGGAGGACCGGCAGTGCTCCGCACGGCCCTGTTCGCCGCCGCCCGCAGCGACACGCTGCGCCAGCTGGCCATGACCACGCCCGTCGCCCGCCGTGTCGCCCGCCGGTTCGTCGCCGGCGAGACGCTCGGTGAGGCACTCGAGGTGGTCGCGACGCTGAACGCCCGCGGCATGGCCGTGACGCTCGACCACCTCGGCGAGGCCGTCGACGACCCGGAGCGCTCCCGCGAGGCCGCCGACGCCTACATCCGGGCCCTCGACGCCATCCACGACCGTGGGCTCGACGCGTCGGTGTCCGTCAAGGCCAGCCAGCTCGGCCTGCCGGACGACCCCGACCGCGCCCGCAGCCTGATCGGCGAGATCGCCGACGCGGCCCGGCGTGCCGGCACCCACGTGACCATCGACATGGAGGGCTCCGACCTCACGCAGGCCACGGTCGACCTCGTGCTCGCCCTGCGGGCCGACGGCCACGACCACGTCGGGTGCGCCGTGCAGGCCTACCTCCACCGCACCGTCGACGACGTCCGGCGCCTCGTGGCCGACGGGGCCTCCCTGCGACTGTGCAAGGGGGCCTACGACGAGCCCGACGACATCGCCCACCAGGGACGCGAGGAGATCCGCGACGCCTACGTGCAGGCGGCCGGGACCATGCTCGACGCCCTGCCGGACGGCCCGCTGCCCCGGTTCGCCACGCACGACCACTGGCTGCTGCACCGGGTGCGTGCGGCGGCCCGCGACCGCGGCCTGGACGACACGGCATTCGAGGTGCAGGCGCTGTACGGGGTGCGGCCCGACTGGCAGGCCGAACTGGTCCAGCATGGCCTCGCGCTGCGCGTGTACGTACCGTTCGGGACACACTGGTACCCCTACCTGGTCCGCCGGATGGCCGAACGGCCCGCGAACGCGCTGTTCTTCCTCCGGGCCCTGGCCGCCGCGGCCCGGACCTGACCCGCACCCGAGGAGAGTGAGCACCCGCATGGGCGACGACCTCACGCTTGCCATCGTCGGCACCGGCCGCCTCGGCGAGGCGCTGCTGCGCGGCCTGCTGCGCTCGAACTGGGTCCAGCCGCACCAGGTCATCTGCACCGCCCGGCGCGAGGACCGCGTCCACGACCTGCAGTCGACCCACGGCGTGCGCGCGACCCTCGACAACGCGGCGGCGATCGCCGAGGCCGAGGTCGTGCTGATCGCCCTGAAGCCCCAGAGCCTGCTGGACGTGGTCGGCGACGCCGCCCACGCGTTCCACGCCGGCCAGACCGTCGTGTCGATGGCCGCTGGCACCACGACCGCCTCCATCGAGGCACTGCTGCCCGACGCCGTGCCGGTCGTGCGGGTCATGACCAACACGCCGGTGCAGGTTGACCAGGCCATGTCCGTGGTCGCCCCCGGGGCCCACGCCAGCGACGCCGACTGCAAGGTCGCCGAGGACATCCTCGGCCACGTCGGCAAGGTCATCCGCCTCGACGAGCGGCACATGAACAGCGTCACGGCGCTGTCCGGCTCCGGGCCGGCCTACTTCTTCCTGCTGGCCGAGGCCATGATCGACGCCGGCATCCTGCTCGGCCTGCCGCGGCACGTCTCCACCGAGCTGATCCTGCAGACCATGGTGGGCAGCGCCCGGATGCTGACCGATTCGGGGATGCACCCGGTCGAGCTGCGCGAGATGGTCACCTCGCCCGGCGGCACCACCATCGCCGCGATCCGCACCCTCGAGTCGGCCGGCGTCCGCGCAGCCTTCCTCGACGCGATCGAGGCCGCCAAGCATCGCGGCGAGGAGTTGTCCGGCGCCTGACCGTGGCCGTTCGACACACGAACGGCGTCGCCCGAACGGCCTCTCGATTCGCGGGAGCCCGTACGCTGGCCGACGACCAAGGAGTCGGTGCGTGGCGGGAGACGACGGCCAGCCGGTGGCGCTCGTGTGGGACGAGGCCCTGGCCGCCTACGACTTCGGAGACGGCCATCCCCTGGCACCCGTGCGGGTCGAACTGACGGTCGACCTCATCCGCGAGGTCGGCCTCCTCGACCGCCCCGGCGTGGTCGAGGTGAAGCCGGGCGCCTACGACGAGACGGACCTGCTGCGGCTGCACCGCAAGGACTTCGTCGAGGCGGTCCGCCGCGTCTCGGCGGACCCCGGCATCCGCGCGGACTGGACCCACGGCCTCGGGCCCGGCGACAACCCCATCTTCGGCGGCATGCACGAGGCGTCCATGGGGGTGTGTGCCGCCTCCCGGGAGGCGGCCCGGCTGGTGTGGACCGGCGAGGCCGTCCACGCCTTCAACCCGGCGGGCGGCCTGCACCACGCCATGCCCGACCGCGCCGCCGGCTTCTGCGTCTACAACGACCCGGCGGTCGCGATCGACTGGCTGCTGGAGAACGGCGCCGAGCGGGTCTGCTACGTCGACGTGGACGTCCACCACGGCGACGGGGTCGAGGTGATGTTCGCCGACGACCCGCGGGTGCTGACGATCTCCCTGCACGAATCGGGCCGGTTCCTGTTCCCCGGGACGGGCGCCAGCGAGGACATCGGCGGGCCCGGGGCGCTCGGATCCGCCGCCAACCTGCCCCTGCACCCCGGCACGACCGGGGCGGTGTGGCTCGACGCGTTCGACCAGGTCGTCGACCCGCTGGTGCGGGCCTTCGCCCCGGACGTGCTGGTGACCCAGCTGGGGTGCGACACCCACGCCACGGACCCCCTGGCTCACCTCGCCCTGACCGTCGATGCGTTCGAGCAGATCGTCGGGCGCCTGCACGTGCTGGCCCACGAGGCCGCCGACGGCCGCTGGATCGCCACCGGGGGTGGCGGCTACCAGCTCGTCTCGGTGGTCCCGCGGGCCTGGACGATGGCGTTTGCCGAGATGACCGGCGGCTCGCTGCCCGTGGACGTCCCCATGCCGTGGCAGGAGCGTGCCGGCGCGCGCACGGGGCGCCGGCCCCCGACGGCGTTCACCGACGGCGTGGTGGACGTGTCCGACCACCTCGTCGGAAAGGCCCGGAAGGCCGCCGACGAGGCGGTCGACGGCCTGCGCCGCCTCGTTCTGCCCCGGCACGGCGTCCGATAAAGGGCCCCACGATCGGCCACCCGGGGGGATCATCCCGAGCGCTACCATGGCCGACATGACCTCGCCCCTGCTCACCGTCGCCGAAGTTGCCGACCTGTTCCGCGTGTCGTCGATGACGGTCTACCGGCTGATCCGCAGCGGCGAGCTCCCGGCGGTTCGCGTCGGACGGTCGTACCGGGTCACCCAGGAGGACCTGCAGGCCTACCTCGAGTCCCAGGTCGTCGACCCCCAGGCGATGGACGACCTGCCCGACGCCAGCCAGGGCTGATCCGGGCGGGTCTGGTTGACTCGCCCTCGGCTCCCCGTGTCCCGGCGACGAGGAGGATGGCGCGCGATGGTCGACGACGAGGGTCGCCGTGTGCTCCTGACGGGCATCTCCGGGCCGCTGGCCGGGCGCCTCGCCCAGCGCCTGGAGGACGACGAGACCGTCACCGAGATCATCGGCATCGACACCGACGAGCCGCGCGTCGACCTGCGACGCACCGAGTTCGTGCGGGCCGACCTGCGCAACCCGCTCGTGTCCCGCATCGTCGGGACCACCGGCGTCGACACCGTCGTGCACACCGCCACGGTGGCCGGTCCCGGGGCCGCCGGCGGCCGCGCCCGCATGAAGGAACGCAACGTCATCGGGGCGATGCAGCTGTTCGCGGCCTGCCAGCAGTCCGACGACGTGCAGAAGGTCGTGCTCAAGTCGTCGACGGTGGTGTACGGGTCCGACCACACCGACCCGGCCCTGTTCCGCGAGGAGCAGACGCCCGCCGTGCCGGCCGAGCACGGCCTCGCCGCGGACGCCACCGAGGTCGAGGACTACCTCAACACGTTCGCCCGTCGCCGTCCCGACGTGACGGTGACGACGCTGCGCTTCGCCAACTTCCTCGGCGCCCACATGGACAGCGTGCTCGGGTCGTTCTTCACCCTGCCGGTGGTGCCGAGCGTCCTCGGGTTCGACCCCCGGCTGCAGTTCGTCCACGAGGACGACGGCGTGGAGGTGCTGCGCCGCGCCGTCCTCGAGGACCACCCGGGGGTCTTCAACGTGGCCGGTCCCGGCGTGACCTACCTGTCCCAGTGCGTCCGCAAGGCCGGGCGCGTCCCGGTGCCGCTGCCGCTGCCCCTGGTGAACGCGGCCGCTGGGGTCGTGCGCCGCTCCCGGCGGGTCGACTTCTCCCCCGAGCAGCTGCGCTTCCTGCAGTTCGGGCGCGCGGTCGACACGACCCGGCTCGAGGAGGAGTTCGGGTTCCGACCTGGCTACTCGACCGCCGAGGCGTTCGACGACTTCATCGCGCGCCGTCGCATCCGGCAGGTCGTGCGCCGGGACGAGGTTGTCCGGCTCGAGCGCGAGCTGTACGACTTCCTGCAGCGCAAGGGCCAGGA
>CAZDIF010000230.1:0-4736 GCA_964505365.1 uncultured Actinomycetota bacterium | reverse complement strand
GGCAGCGGGATCGTCGTGTAGCCGGAGCGGTAGTAGCCGAGGGCGTCCTGGTCCGGGGCGGACTCGCAGGCCTGCACCTCGCCGACGACGATCTCGTGGTCGCCGCCGTCGTGGACCTTCCAGACCGTGCAGTCGAGCCAGCCGAGGGTGTGCTCGAGGATCGGCGCGCCGGTCACGGCGACGTGGGTGGCGACGCCCTCGAACTGGGCGTGGCCGGAGGGGCGGGACCCGTCGGCGAAGTGGTCCGACAGCTCGGCGGCGTCCGCGGGCAGCAGCGACAGCGCGAAGGCCTGCGACTCGCGCACCAGCCGGGACATCTCCGTCTCGCGGTCGACGCAGACCAGCACCAGCAGCGGGTCGAGCGACACCGACGCCACCGCGTTCGCCGTCATGCCGTGGGGCTCGCCGTTGTGCTCGCACGTCATGACCGTGACCCCGGTGGCGAACCGCCCCATGACGTGGCGGAAGTCGGACGGTGACGGTGGCGGGACGGCGCGCGGGGAGGACATGGCGCCGGAACCTATCGGTGGCGGGTCTTCGGGGCCCACTCGGACGCTCACGCCAACCCGGCGAACAGGTCGTCCTCGAGGCCGTCGAGCGAGGCCGGGTCGACCTCGCCGGACAGCAGCACGAACTCCTCGACGCCGAACCCGTCGGCCAGCAGCTCGTCCGGCAGGTTGAAGAAGAACGAGTCCTCGGCCATCTGGGACCGGTGGGCCCGCATGGCGTCCAGCTTCCGGTCGAGGACGTGGCTGACGTCGACCCGCGTCGTGATCGTGTCGTCGTCGGACCCGAACGGCAGGTCCTCGGGGCCGGCCAGCTCCTCCTCGCCGAACGGGGAGGCCAGCCCCGCCGCGAGCAGCGCGTCGTGCAGGCGCCACGCCCGGGTGCGCGACAGGGTGTGGGCGTAGCGCTTGCGGACCGACCACGCCTCCTGCCCGGTGTCCCACCAGGGGTCGGCCGCCATCGCGATGGCGCGCTCGGTCACCCGGTGTGCCTGGATGTGGTCCGGGTGGCCGTAGCTGCCGGTGGCGTCGTCGGACACGACCACGTCCGGGCGCAGTCGGCGAACCAGGCGGGCCAGCCTCGCGGCCGCCACGTACAGGTCGGCGCCCGCGAACGCGTCCGGGTGCTGGTTGGCCTCGGTCCCCGCCATGCCCGAGTCGCGGTACCCGAGCCAGGTGTGGCCGTCCAGCTCGAGCACCCGCACGGCGGCGGCCATCTCCCGCCGTCGGTGCCACGTGATGTCGTGCCCGTCGAGGTCGATCCCGGCGAGGTTCTCCCCGGCCTCGCCGCCGGTGCAGGTGACGACGTGCGTGGTGACGCCCTCGCCGCCATACCGGGCCAGCACGCCGCCGCAGGCGATCGATTCGTCGTCGGGGTGCGGATGCACGCACAGCAGCGTCCGGTTCCCCAACCACGGCCTCCACGACAACGACGACAGTGGGCGCGAGCCTATCCCCGTCCTCGCCGCCCGGTTCCGGCGCGTCCACGCGGGGCTGGACTAGCCTCCGGGTCGCAGGATCCCCAAGGGCCCCGGTGCACTTCACGTTCGTCGATGATGCCGACGACCTCTCGTCGGCCCTCGCTCGCGTCGACGAGCCCGTCGTCGGCGCCGACGTCGAGCGGGCCGACGCGCCCCGCTACTACCGCACCGCCGCGCTGATCCAGGTCGGCACCGCGGACCACGTCGTGCTCGTCGACGCCGTGGGGCTCGCCCCCGTGCCGCTGCTCAGCGACTTCCTCGCCGAACGCACCGCCGTCCTGCACGCGCTGGACAACGACCTCGAGCCGATGCGGGCCGTCGGGGTCGAGGTCGGCGACGTGCACGACACGGCCGTGGCCGCCAGCCTGCTGGGACTGCCCACCGGGCTCGACCCGCTGCTGCAGGAGTGCCTCGACGTGTCCCTGTCGCCGGACAAGGACCGGTTCCAGCGGGCGGACTGGGAGCAGCGCCCGCTGCCCGAGGACATGGCGGCCTACGCGGCCGGCGACGTCGTGCACCTGCGCGAGCTCTGGGAGGTGCTGGCCACCCGCCTCGACGAGTCCGGCCGGCGGTCGTGGTACGACGAGGAGCTGGCCGCCCAGGTGGCGGGTTCCTTCGAGGACGCCCGCGACTGGACCCGCACGCGCGGGGCCGGGCGCCTGGGACCCGAGCAGCGTGCCGTGCTGCGGGCGATCTGGGAGGAGCGCGAGGCCATCTGCCGCGAGTTCGACCTCGCCCCGAACCGGGTCCTGCGCGACGAGGTCCTCGTGGAGCTGGCCGAGCGGCCGGCCAACGACCCCGCGGCCCTCGTGCGCCGGAACCAGCGCCGCCGCCGGCCCTCGCGACCCCACGCCGAGCGCCTGTTCGCCGCGCAGCAGGCGGGCCGGCGGGCGCCGCCGGAGCCGAAGGACGCGGACGGCAGCACGTGGCGGCGCGTGCACCGGGACGCCTACGACGCGATGCGGCGTGCGCGGGCGGACGTGGCCAGGGGGATCGGGCTGGACCCCGGCATCGTGTGCCCCAGCAAGGTGCTGTGGGGACCCGCCCGGGGGGAACCGTCGAGCCCTGAGGAGCTGTGCCGGCTGGCCGACCTGCGCGACTGGCAGTGCGAGCTGCTGGCCGACGCCCTCTGGGAGGCCTACACGTCGGCCATGGCCGAGGCCGAGCCGGTGGAGTGACCCGTCAGCTGGCCGAGGTCTCGGCCAGCCGACGGGCCAGCACGCTGGGCATCGCGAACTCGACGTCCTCGTCGACGACCGTGACCGTGTCGACGGTCTCGGTGCCGCGCTCGCGGAACCACTCGATCACCTGGTCGACGAGCACCTCCGGTGCGCTGGCGCCCGAGGTCACGCCGACGACGTCGACCCCGTCGAGCCAGGCCTCGTCGATCTCGCTGACGTCGTCGATCAGGTGGGCGCGCGTGTCGCGGTCGTGGGCCACCTCGACCAGGCGCTTGGAGTTGGACGAGCTCTGCGACCCGACGACGAGGATGAGGTCGCACTTCTCGGCGAGGGCCTTGACGGCGTCCTGCCGGTTGGTGGTCGCGTAGCAGATGTCGTCCTTCTTCGGCTGGTGGAGCAGCGGGAAGCGCTCGCGCAGCCGGGAGACGACGTCGCTGGTCTCGTCCATCGACAGGGTCGTCTGGGTGATGTAGGCGACGTTGCTGTCGTCGTCGTACTCGAGCTGGTCGACGTCGTCGGCGGTCTCGACCAGGGCGATCGAGTTGGGCGCCTGGCCCATCGTGCCGATGACCTCCTGGTGTCCCTCGTGGCCGACCAGCACGATGTCCATGCCACCGGTCGCGTACCGGCGCGCCTCGTTGTGGACCTTGGTGACCAGCGGGCAGGTGGCGTCGATCAGCGTGTGGCCCAGCCGCTTGGAGTTCTCGAACGCCTCGGGGGGCGAGCCGTGCGCGGAGAACACGATCACCTCGCCCTCGGGCACCTCGGTCTCGTCCTCGACGAAGATGGCGCCCTTCTCGCGCAGCGACTCGACCACGTGGGTGTTGTGGACGATCTCGTGGCGCACGTGGACCGGGGCGCCGAAGGCCTCGAGGGCCTTCTCGACGATCAGGACAGCGCGGTCGACCCCGGCGCAGAAGCCCCGGGGGGCGGCCAGGAGGAGCGTGTGCGGGGCAGTGGAGGACATGGCGGGGAGCGTATCGACCATGGGCGGTGCGCCCTGTCCGATGCACCGGGTCCCCCCACGTGTTCGAACCGGGCCGTCGACGGTGCCATACTGCTGGCCGGCACGAGGCGCGGGCCCCTCCCGTGCGTGCCGTGACGCCCACCCCAGTCGAAAGGCTCGGCGTGCACATCATCGTCGGGGGGTGTGGTCGGCTCGGTGCCGAGATCGCCGAACAGCTGTCCGACGACCCGGACAACGACATCGTCGTCGTCGACGTGGACCCGCTGGCCTTCGACCGCCTGGGCTCGGCGTTCAACGGCGAGACCGTCATCGGTGACGTCACGGACCGCGACGTGCTCGAGCGCGCCGGCGTGGACCGGGCCGAGGGCGTGCTCGCGGTCACGCGCTTCGACAACGCCAACCTCATGGCGGTCGAGATCGCCAACCACCTGTACGGGGTCCCGAGGAACGTCGCCCGCCTGTTCAACCCCGAGCGCGAGAGCGTCTACCGCAAGCTCGGCATCCGGTACGTGTCCGGCACGGGGATCCTGGCCAAGCTGTTCCTCAACGAGTTCCGCGAGGGGACCTTCCCCCACCACGTCCACTTCTCCCACGGCGACGTCGAGGTCGTGGACCTGCGCATCGGCAGCAGCGGCCACGGCCTGACCGTCGAGGACCTCGAGCTGGACGGGAAGCTGCGCGTGGCCGCCGTCCAGCGGGGCCAGCGCACGTTCGTCCCACGCGCGTCCGACCGGCTCGAGCGTGACGACCTCGTCGCCGTCTCGATGGCACGCGGGGCGTTCCGCAAGGTCGCGCACCTGGTCCAGGCCGCCGAGCGGGAGGGCTGACGCATGTATGCCGTCATCGTGGGCGGCGGCCGCATCGGCCGCTACATCGCCAAGGACATGACCGACAAGGGCCACGACGTGACCGTGATCGAGCGGCTGGCCGCCCGGTGCGAGCAGCTGGTGGCCGAGACCGACGTGCTCGTGATCGAGGGGGACGCCGGCGACGTGCGCTACCTCGAGCAGGCCCACGTCGACCGCGCCGACGTGTTCGTCGCGACCACGCACGAGGACGACGACAACCTCGTCGCGTGCCAGCTCGCCAAGATCGAGTTCGG
>CAZDIF010000229.1:0-4744 GCA_964505365.1 uncultured Actinomycetota bacterium | reverse complement strand
CCACCGCCGTGACCGTGCGCACCGCCGTGATCCCCGCCGCCGGGTTCGGCACCCGGTTCCTGCCGGCCACGAAGGCCGTGCCCAAGGAGCTGCTGCCGATCGTGGACCGGCCCACGATCCAGTACATCGTGGAGGAGTGCGCCCGCGCCGGCCTCGACGACGTCCTGCTGGTCACCGCCGCGGGCAAGTCCGCGCTGGAGGACCACTTCGACGTCGCGGCGGCGCTGGAGGCCCGGCTGGAGGCCGACGGCAAGGACGACCTGCTCGCCACGGTCCGCCACGCCACCGACCTGGCGACCGTGCACAGCGTGCGGCAGGGCGAGGCGCTCGGGCTGGGCCACGCGATCCTGCAGGCCCGCGCCCACGTCGGCGACGACCAGTCGTTCGTGGTCGTGCTCGGCGACGACCTCGTCGACCCGGAGGTCAAGTTCCTCGAGCAGATGATCGCCCAGCACGAGGCCACCGGGCGCGCCGTCGTGTCCCTGATGGAGGTCCCCGACGACCAGGTGCAGCGCTACGGGATCGCGGACGTCCGCCCCACCGACACCGACGGCGTGTTCGAGATCACCGGGCTGGTCGAGAAGCCCGACCCCGCCGACGCACCGTCCAACCTCGCCATCATCGGGCGCTACGTGCTGCCGGGGTCGATCTTCCCGATCCTCGCCGACACGCCGCCCGGGGCCGGCGGCGAGATCCAGGTGACCGACGCCCTGCACACGATGGCCACCCGGCAGCCGATCGTCGGGGTCCGCCTCGACGGGGTGCGCCACGACGCGGGGGACCGGCTCGGCTACCTGCAGGCGACCGTGGACCTGGCCTGCCGGCGCGACGACGTCGGCCCGGCGTTCCTCGACTGGCTCGCCGACTTCGTCGAGGAGCGCCGTCGATGACCACCTTCGAGGGCCACGCGCGCCAGTCCGTCTACACGCAGCAGGAGCTGCTGTCCGTCGACACCTACCGCGAGTACGTGATCCGGGCGCTGCCGCGGCCGGACCCGATGGAGATCGGCACGACCGACTCGCTCGGGCTGGTGCTCGCGCACGACGTCACCGCCCCCGAACCACTGCCGGCGTTCGCCAACTCGGCGATGGACGGGTACGCGGTGCGCGCCGAGGACGTCGCCACCGCCGCGCAGGGCGCCCCCGTGACGCTGCAGGTGACCGGCGAGGTCGTGGCCGGCCAGGTGGCGGACGCGGCCGTGGGCCCCGGCGAGGCGATGCGGATCATGACGGGCGCGCCGGTGCCGTCCGGCGCCGACGCGATCGTGCCGGTGGAGGTGACCGAGGCCGGCTCCGGCCGCGTGGCGGTCCACCGCCGCAGCGAACGCGGCGAGTACGTGCGTCCGGTGGGCCAGGACGTCACGCCCGGCCAGCAGCTGTTGGCGTCCGGCCGTCGCATCGGGCCCGGGGACATCGGCCTGCTGATCGCGTCCGGGGTGACCCGGGTCAGCTGCTTCCCGCGGCCGCGCGTGGCGGTCGTGTCCACCGGCGACGAGCTGATCCCCCCGGACCGGGAGCCGCAGGAGGGCCAGATCCGGGACTCCAACGGCCCGATGCTGGCCGCCCTGGTCCGCCAGGCCGGCGGCGTGCCGTACCAGGCCGGGCCGGCCCGCGACGACCGCCGTTCCCTGATCGAGGCGATCGAGTCCAACCTCGGCCACGCCGACGTGGTGATCCTCACCGGCGGGGTGTCGGCCGGCGTGCGCGACCTCGTCGCCGACGCCGTGGCCCACCTCGGCGAGGCGGCGCGGTTCAAGGTCGCGATGCAGCCGGGCATGCCCCAGGTCGTCGGCCGGATCCGCGACGTGCCGGTGTTCGGCCTGCCGGGCAACCCGGTGTCGTCGTTCGTGTCGTTCGAGGTCCTGATCCGGCCCGCCCTGCGGGTGATGCAGGGCCGCCGCGACCTGCTGCGACCGGCGGTGACGGCGTCCCTCGGCGAGGACGTCACCAGCCCACCGCACAAGCGCTCGTACCTGCGGGTGCGCATGCGGCGCCAGGAATCCGGCTGGGTGGCCACGCCGACGGGCCACCAGGGCAGCCACGTGATCTCCTCCATCGCCGCCGCCGACGGGCTGGCCGAGGTCCCCGAGGACGTGACCGAGCTGTCCGCCGGCGACCGGGTGACCGTCCACCTGCTGGTCGACCAGTGAGTGACGAGCTGACCCACCTCGACGCCGACGGGACCGCCCGGATGGTCGACGTGGGGGACAAGGACGTGACGCGGCGCGAGGCGGTCGCGGGGGCGCGGGTGGTGATGGCGCCGGCCACGGCCGCGCGCCTGGCCGAGGGCGACCTGCCGAAGGGCGACGCGCTGGCGGTCGCCCGGCTGGCCGGCATCCAGGCGGCCAAGCGCACGCCCGAGCTGATCCCGCTGTGCCACCACGTCGCGCTCACCTCCGTCGAGGTCGAGGTGACCGTCGACGCCGAGGCCGGCGAGGCGCTGCTGGAGGCGACCGCGCGTGCCGCCGACCGCACCGGGGTGGAGATGGAGGCGCTGGTGGCGGTGTCCACCGCCGCGCTGGCGCTGTACGACATGGTCAAGGCGGTGCAGAAGGACGTCGTGGTGACGGACGTCCGGCTGCTGGCGAAGTCGGGGGGTCGCTCGGGCGACTATCGTGCGTGAACCCCCGCCGTTCGAACGTCGCGGGTGCTTCGACGGTGAAGCACGGGGCGTTACCGTCACCACCGTTCGAGACGGCCTGTTCCTCGGCCCCCGAGGACGGGTTTCGACCACGAGGCGCGACACGACGAGGCGCGAATGGACCAGGTCCTGCTGGCCGCGCTCCTGATCGGATGGGCGGCCGTCCTGCTGCCCAGCGCACTGCGCTCCCGTCGGTCCAGCGACCCCATCGCCACCGTTGGAGGGTTCACCGAAGCCATGGCCGTGCTGCGAGGCCGCCCCAGCGGACGTGAGATCATGGTCCCCGACCAGGCCGAGCGGTTCGGCGGCGAGCGCGTGCATCGTCCCGCGCACGAGGCCGCCCCTCGGATCGCCGGTGGCGACCGCGAGACGGCCCACCGCCGGGTGCTGGCACGTCGGCGGGCGATGTTCCTGCGGCTCGTCGTGGCGACCGGCGTGACGCTGGTCCTGGCGATGGTCGTCGGCGGCGTGCTGTGGCCGCTGTTCTCGGTGACGGCGCTGGCGCTGGTCGGCTACGTGGCCGTGCTGCGCCACCACAAGCTCGAGCGTGACGAGGCCCGGTCGGTGGTGCGGTCGATGCGGCCGCCGCCGGTGCGCGAGTATCGCCGGGAGGAGGTGCGCCAGCCGGTGGCGGTGGGCGCCGAGTCCGGCGGGGCGTGGCAGCCGGTCGAGTCGGACGGCTGGCACGAGCAGTCCAGCGTGCGGATCCGGCGGTGGGAGCACTGAGCTCCGGCGACGACCTCGTCGAGCGCACCGAGGGCATCCGCCAGCGTGTCGTCGCGCGCCACCTCGCCCGCGAGGAGGCGATCCAGGACTCGCGGGAGGCGATCCGGGCGGCGGCCAACGCGATCCGTGCGGTGCACCGTGGCGAGCAGGAGCGGGCCGACGAGCTGGTGGCGGGGGCGCGTGCGGCGCTGGAGCGGGCCGTGGACGGGCTGGTGGACGAGCCGGACCTGCTGCACGCGGGGTTCGTGCACGACGCCGCCAAGGAGGTCGCCGAGGCGGTGCTGACGCGGGCGGCCGTGGCCGGGCGGTCGTACCCGGGCCCCGAGGACGTCGGCGTGGACGACACGGCCTGGCTGCACGGGCTGGCCGAGACGGTGGGGGAGCTGCGGCGGGCGTGCCTCGACCACGTGCGGGCCGGGCGGCTGGCCGAGGGCGAGGGGCTGCTCGACCAGATGCAGGAGATCCTGTCGGTGCTGGTGACCATCGACGCGCCCGACGGGGTGACCAAGGGGCTGCGGCGGGCGACCGACGCGGCCCGGGCCATCACCGAGCGCACGCGCGGCGACCTCACCACGGCGGTGGGCCAGCAGTCGCTGAAGGACGCGCTGGACGCCCACCGCGAGGCGCTGGAGCGGGCCCGCGAGTCGTAGGTCCCTGGGCGCGGGGGATGGTTGAGGTTTTCGGGGTCCGCTGGGCCGAGTGGTGGGGTATGCTTCGCCCTGACGCCCCGGCCCAGGTCGGGGCGCGAACACGTGCACCGGCCTCGCGGCACCGCCCGACGCGGTCCGCGCCCCGGTGCGAGTCTCCCGGCTCCCGCCGTGCTGCTCCCTCGTGCGTGTTCACGCACGTGCGCGTCGCCTGACGCGCCGGCCGCGGCGGCGAGGCCGTCCGTGGCGCATGCCTGCCGCCCCACGTGCGGGCGGCCATCGAGAGTCCACATGACCTCCCACCCCACATTCGCCGACCTCGGCGTGCCCGCGGAGCTTGCCGACGAGCTGGCTCGCCGCGGGATCGAGACCCCGTTCCCGATCCAGGCCGCGACCATCGCGGACGCGCTGGCGGGCCGTGACGTCAGCGGCCGTGCCCCCACCGGGTCCGGCAAGACGCTCGCCTTCAGCCTGCCGACCGTGATCCGTGTCGGCCGGTCGAACCCGAAGCACCCGAAGGCGCTGATCCTCACCCCGACCCGCGAGCTGGCCGCACAGATCCGCGACGAGCTGATGCCGCTGGCGAAGCGGCGGAAGCGCTGGGTCGCCACCGTGTACGGCGGCACCAACATCAACCGTGACGTGAAGGCGCTCGCCCGTGGCGTCGACATCCTCGTCGCCACTCCCGGGCGGCTGAAGGACCTCATCCAGCGCGGCGCGTGCAACCTCTC
>CAZDIF010000228.1:0-4769 GCA_964505365.1 uncultured Actinomycetota bacterium | reverse complement strand
GAACACCACGCGGCGGGTGGGGGTGTCGTGCTCGAACGGACCCATGGGTCGTGCGGACCTTCCGCCTCCTTCCACTCTCCCTGCAGGTAGTTGCAATGTCAAGGAGTCAGCTCGTAGAGCAGGTAGAACGGGTTGTCGACCGGGACGTCGCGGATGTCGCCGAACCCGGCGTCCGTGGCGAGCTCGCGGAACCGCTGGTCACCCATGCACGTGCCGAGCCCGGCGCCGCCCTGCGAGAGCGACGTGGTCATGCAGTACAGCAGGCTCGCCGAGTACAGCAGGCGGCCCACCGGGCCGACGTTGTCATCGACCGACGATGCGGCGTTCATCTCGAGCGCGAGGTGTGCCCCGTCGGGCGTGAGGGCATTCCGGATGGCCCGTAGCAGCCCGGACGGGTCGACGGCATCGTGGACCACGTCGAACGTGGTCACCACGTCGAACGTGTCGGCCGGCAGGTCGACGCCGTCGCGGACCTCGAAGGTGACCCGGTCGGAGACCCCCGCGGCCGCGGCGTTGCGGCGTGCACGGTCGACGGAGCCGGCGTGGATGTCGTACCCGGTGACCCGGGCGGACGGGAAGGACTCCGCGAGGACGATGGCGGCCTGCCCGCTGCCGCAGCCCACGTCGGCGACGGTCCCGCCATCGGCCAGGCGTTGCCTGACGACCGAGGTGCCCTCCAACCAGTCCACCAGCCGCTGCTGGACGAACGGAGCACTGGCTCGTTCGATGGCCTCCCAGGTCTCGTCCATGTACTCGGCCTGCGTCACGCCACCGCCGTCGCGGAACGCCTCGGCGACCTTCGGGGTGACGCTGACCCAGGGGACGATGAACTCGATGAAGCCGCCGACGTAGAACGGGAAGCTCGGGTCGGCGAGGGGCACCGCGTGCTCCACGGGCAGTTCGTACTGGCCGGTGGCCGGGTCGTGGGTCACGTACGACGCCGCGGTCATGCCGTCGAGCCACTCGCGCACGTAGCGTTCCTGCAGCGAGGTCGCCCGGGCGAGCTCGACCGAGGTCACCGGCCCACTGTCGGCCATCGCGTCGAACAGCCCGAGCCGGTCGCCGATCCACAGCGCGCCGCCGTGGAGGGCGGCGCCGATGTCGACGACCAACTGCTCGACGAACTCCTCGACCCGATCCGGGTCCGGCTTGCTCGCGGTCGCGCGGCGGGGGTCTGTCTGCGTGCTCATCGTGCACTCCCTGTCGTGTTCACGTGCGGCCACAGTCCGCCACACCCACCTTGTGGCCGGCATGTGTCCGTCCTGTGGCTCGCCGCGGCACGGCCGCCATGTCGAGGTCGGGGGTCATACAGTGCAGGACGATGGAGTTCCGAGTGTTGGGGCCGGTCGAGCTCGTGGTCGGGGGGCGTGTCGTGGCGCCGCCGAGCCGGCGACGCCGACGGCTCCTCGCCGCACTGCTGGCGCGGGCAGGACAGGTGGCCGCGGCCGACCAGCTGATCGACGCGGTGTGGGGCCAGGACCCACCGCGATCGGCACAGGCGTCACTGCAGAGCCACGTGTCTCGCCTGCGTGCGCGGATGCGTGAGCTCGACGCCGACCAGGAACGGATCGTGACCCGTGGCGGCGGGTATGGGCTCGTCCTCACCGAGGGCGATGAGGTCGACGCGGTCCGGTTCGAGGACGAGGTGGCCGAGGCGCGGGCCCTCGTGGCCGACGACCCCGCGGCCGCGGTGGACCTCGTCGATCAGGCGCTTGCCCGCTGGCGGGGCACGCCGTACGTCGATGCCCGAGAGGCCGTGGAGGACGAGGTCGGCCGGCTGTGGTCGGTCCATCGTGCGGCGCAGGAGGTGCGCATCGAGGCGCTGCTGGCAGCGGGGCGGGCCGAGGCGGCGATCGGTGAGCTGCAGGCGCGTCTCGAGCAGGACCCGCTGGACGAACGGGCGGTCGGGCAGCTGATGCTGGCCGAGTTCCGTTGCGGCCGACAGGCGCAGGCGATCAGCACCTTCCACGACTTCCGACGGCGACTGGGCGCGGAGCTGGGCGTCGACCCGTCGCCGTGGCTGCAGGGCCGCTACGACGCCCTGGTCCGCCACGACGAGGATCTGGTCTCGTCCGCGCCCGCCCTTCCCACACCACGGCCGGTCCCCGAGGAGCTCGGGACGGCACCGGGGTGGGGGCACGGCCAGGCGACGAGCTTCGTCGGACGGGCCACGGACGTGACGGACGTCGCGGGGCTCCTCGCCTCCGCCTCGCTGGTGACGTTGACCGGCCCGGGCGGGGTGGGCAAGTCTCGGCTGGCCACGGCGGTGGCGGGAACGGTCGCGGAGGTGTTCGACGACGTCATCGTGCTCGAGCTGGCTGCCGTTCGGGACCGGTCCGCGCTCGGTGCGGCGGTGGCGGGGGCGTGCGGGCTCGTCCCGGGTGACGACACCGCACTCCGCGACCGACTGGTCGACGTCCTGCGGGCCCGGCCCGTGATGGTGGTCGCCGACAACTGTGAACACCTCCTCCCGGACGTGGCCGAGCTGGTCGAACACCTCCTCGGGCGATGCCCACGGTTGACGATCCTGGCGACCTCGCGAGAACGGTTGGCCGTTCCCGGCGAGCACCGCTGGCCGGTGGCGCCGCTGCGACTGCCGCCAGCCGCCCGGCCGCCGACCCCCACGGAGGTCGCCGACGCCCCGGCTGTCCGGGTGTTCTGTGACCGCGCGGCCGCGGCCGACCCGACGTTCGAGCTGACGGCCGACAACGCGGGTACGGTCACCGAGGTCTGCCGCCGGCTCGACGGCCTGCCGCTCGCGCTGGAGCTGGCGGCCGCGCGCATGGCGGCGTTCACCGTGGAGGAGCTCGCACGGCGTCTCGATGCCCGCTTCGAGCTCCTGACGACTGGACCCCGGCACGAGGGTGGTCGCCACCGGACGCTGCGTGACGTCGTGGCCTGGTCGTACGACCTGCTGTCACCGGCCGCGGCCGACCTGTTCGACCTGTTGAGCGTCTTCGCGGGCGGCTTCACGCTGCGATCCGCCGAGGAGGTCGTCGACGCAGTGCGGGGTGGCCCCCGTGGCGACGTCGCGAGTGCGCTCGCGGAGCTCGTCGACGGCTCCATGGTCGTCCGCTCTGGCGCTCGATACGCGATCCTCGAGACGCTGCGGATGTACGGGGCGGACCGCCTGGCCGAGCGGGGCGAGCTCGACGCGGCGAAGCAGGCCCACGCCAGGCACCTCGCCGCGTTCAGCGAACGGGCCGGTCGCGGCGTCCGGGGCGTGGACGACGACCGGTGGGCGCCGCGGTTGGAGGCCGAGCTCGACAACCTGCGGGCCGCCCACCGCTGGGCGATGGATGCCGGCGATGCCGACCTGGCGCTGCGCCTGTCGGCACCCCTGGGCTTCTACGCCGACCTGTGGCTCGTCGACGAGATCCACACGTGGGCCGAGGAGGCGGCGGGGCTCCCGGACGCCACGGGGCACCGGCTGTTGCCGCTCGCGCTCGGTACCGCGGCACGGGGCGCCGGAAACCGTGGCCAGCTCAGCCGCTCCGTGGACCTTGCGCGCGAGGGGTTGGCGGCCGCCGGCGAGGACGAGTCGGCACGGATCCTGCCGCTCCGGGCGTGGAGCCTGACGGCGTTCTACGACGGCCGGCTGGAGACCAGTGCCGACCTCGAGGCACAGGGCCTCGCCCTGGCCGAGGCGACGGGCGACCAGTACCACGTCGTGTACGCGTGGGTCATGCGGGCCCTGATCGCGACCTACCGCGGCGAGCCGGATGCTGGCCTCGCGGCCGCCGAGCGCGCCGTCCGGGAGGCGGATCGTCTCGGCAACACGCACATGCGGGCGCTGGCGGCCTACTGCCGGGGGGAGGCGCTGGCACCGCAGGACCCCGCGGCGGCCCTGCCGTGGCTCGGCGAGGCGGTCGAGGGTGCCCGCCGCATGGGAGCCCGGCTGGTCGAGGCGATCTCGCTCGTCACGTGGTCGTCGGTGCATGCCGAGCGCGGCGAGCCGCAGGCTGCGCTGGACGCGTTCCGGGAGGTGATCACCCGGCTGCGCCGGGGTGGCAACTGGACCCACCAGTGGACGGCTCTGCGAAACCTCGTGTTCCTGCTGGTCCGGCTGGGCGCGGACGAGGAGGCGACCGAACTCATCGGCGCCATCGAGACCACGTCGACCGCGGCCCGGGTGTACGGCGAGGACGCCACCCGGCTGCAGGAGGTCGTCGACCGGCTCCACGCGCGCCTGGGACCCGCTCGCTACACCGAGGCGCGGGACCGCGGACGCCGCATGGATGACATCGAAGCGCTCGATGCGGCGCTGGCCGCGATCGCTGCGCTGCGGGCGACCGCCACCTGAGGGCCGCGCGGCTCAGCCCGGGCCGGCCGGCACCGGCACCTGACCGGCGTCCCGGCTGGCGAACAGGGCGAACGCGGAGCCCCGGGCGCAGGCCGCCTGGCTCTTCACGAAGACCCGCAGTTCGCCGTCGTCCAGCAGGACCTCGGACTCGAACACCTCGTCCTCGGCCGCCACGACCTCCCACCCGTCGAGGCGCAGGTAGGCCACCATGATCTCGACGGGCGTGCGGGGGCTGAACCCCTGCACCGACCGCAGGCCCCCGGTCTCGTCGGTGCTGGTCGTCACCGCCCCCTCGGGCAGCGGCAGTCCCTCGATGTCGCCGCCGTCGGCTGCGGGGGGCTCACTGGGGCAGTCCGGCAGACCGGCGAGGGGCTCCAGCCGGGCCGGGTCGACGTCGTCGGGATCCGGGATGCCGACCTGCGTCCCCGGTGCCGCCGTGGCGGAGGCGTCCGGCGACGTCGTCGGG
>CAZDIF010000227.1:0-4790 GCA_964505365.1 uncultured Actinomycetota bacterium | reverse complement strand
AGCCGTGGTTGTCGCGCGGGTGGCGAGGACCCCGTGGCCGCACATAGCTGGCGTTCGTTGGCCGATCCAGCCGTCTGCGAAGTCGTGTGTCGCCGCGGGTAGCCGGATGTTCAACGACCCTGGGGGGTGAACGCGTCGAGGATGCGGTCGACGTGATGCTCGATGTAGGCCTTGTCGACGGGTTCATGGGTCATCAAACGCCGGTAGATGATGGCGCCGGCGAGGGTGTCCACGACGTGGGAGGAGTCGGCGTCAGCCGGGAGCTCGCCGCGTTGCTTGCCTCGTTCGATGACGTCCATGGTCATGTCGCGCCGTCGCCGCGTGAACGCGCCGTGAAGCTCAGCCAGCCGGTCGTTGGTCGCAGAGGCGGCGATCAGCGACGGTAGCAGCACCGACCACGGGGGGGTGCTGATCGTCCTGGCCAGTCCTCGCATCGCCGCGACGAGATCGCCGCGCAACGAGCCGGTGTCGGGCGCGGGTGGGGGCTCCATGTGGGTCTCGAGCGATTCGGCGAGCAATGCCTCGCGTTCCGGCCAGTGGCGGTAGATCGTGGTCTTGTGCACGCCGGCGCACTCGGCGATCCGCTCGACGGTCGCGCCATCGACGCCCTCGTCCCCGAGCAGCTGGAACGCGGCGTCGAGCGCGCGGGTTCGGGTTCGTTGGACGCGTGGGTCCGTCATGTCGATCCTCCGCTCTGATGTGCAACTCAGTGTTGCATAAGTCGGTCCGGCTCGCTATGTTCTGCAACTACTAGTTGCATAACTCGGATCGGAGTGACCATGAGTGTTCCCCACATCATCACCCTTCTGGGCTCGACCAGACAGGGTCGGGTCGGCGGAGCGATCGGGGCGTGGTTCGCGTCGATCGCCGACGCCAGGAACGACATCACCCACGAGCTCGTGGATCTTCGTGATGTCGGTCTGCCGTTCTTCGACTCGCCCGTCCCGCCCGCGATGGGAGCTGCACCCGAGGACCCGCGGGCCGTGACCTGGGCGGAGACGGTCGCAGCCGCGGACGGCTACGTGTTCCTCACGCCGGAGTACAACCACGGCTACCCAGGGGTCTTGAAGAACGCCATCGATCACCTACACCGTGAGTGGCGCCGCAAGCCGGTGGCGTTCGTGGGCTACGGAGGACCCGGGGCGGGCATCCGCGCCGTGGAACAGCTACGGCAGGTCGTGGTCGAACTGGAGATGGTGCCTCTACGCCACCAGGTGTCGATCGCACGGGCCTACATGGCCCTCGACGACCAGGGCCGTCCAAGCGAGCCCTGGCACCAAGACGACGCGACGCGGTTGCTCGACGACCTCGTGTGGTGGGCCAACTCGCTCAAGACTGCCCGCGGCTCCGAGCTCAGCCTGGAGGCAACGGCATGAACGCCACGAACCCGAGCCCGCCGCAGCCGGAGCGGTCCGCGGACCCACGCCGCTGGTGGATGCTGGCGGTCCTGTGCCTGAGCCTGGTGATCGTCGTCGTCGGCAACACCACCCTCAACGTGGCGATCCCGACCCTGGTGCGCGACCTGGGCGCGACTCAGAGTCAGCTGCAGTGGATCGTCGATTCCTACGCGCTGGTGTTCGCCGGGCTACTGCTCCTGGCCGGCGCGCTGGGGGACCGGTTCGGCAGGCGGCGTGCGCTGAACCTCGGACTGGTGATCTTCGGGGTCGCCTCCGCATGGTCGGCATCGGTCGACACCCCCGAAGCGTTGATCGCCACCCGCGCGATCATGGGGCTCGGTGCTGCACTGATCATGCCCGCCACCCTCGCGATCCTCACCGCCGTGTTCCCAGCGACCGAGCGGCCGCGGGCGATCGCGATCTGGGCCGGGCTCGCCGGTGCTGGCGGGGCGGTCGGCCCACCGCTGAGCGGGCTGTTCCTCGAGTGGTTCTGGTGGGGCAGCGTGTTCCTCATCAACATCCCGCTGGTCCTGCTCGCGCTGGGTGCCGGAGCGTGGTTGCTACCCCGGATCGAGGACCGCGAACGCGCCCCGCTCGACCCCGTGGGAGCCACCCTGTCCGTACTGACCCTGAGCGCCATCCTGTTCGCGATCATCGAAGCCCCCGTCGTCGGCCTGTCCGCAGGGTCGGTCGTGCTCGCCGCGATCGTCGGTCTGGTGGCTCTCGCGGCGTTCGTCGTCTGGGAACTGAGGGTCGACGAGCCGATGCTGGACCTTCGCAACTTCCGCGACCCCCGGTTCGCGTCTGCGACCGCGACGATCACGCTGGTGTTCTTCGCGCTGTTCGGGATGTTCTTCCTGCTCACCCAGTACCTCCAGCTCGTCCTGGACTACGGGACCCTCGCGACCGGACTCAGCGGCCTTCCCGTCGCAGTCGGACTGATGATTGCAGCCCCCCGTAGCGCCCACCTCGCGGAACGGTTCGGTTCGAAGCGGGTGGTGGTCGTCGGGCTCGTCACCGTGTCGGTCGGGCTCGCGCTGCTGTCACCCTTCGGGCCCAACACCACGTACCCCTACATCGGCACCGTGCTGTTCATCCTCGCGCTCGGCATGGGGCTGACCACCGCCCCGACCACCACCTGGATCATGACCTCGCTACCCCTGGACAAGGCCGGCGTCGGATCCGCCGTCAACGACGCCACCCGCGAGCTCGGCGGGGCGCTGGGCGTCGCCGTCCTCGGATCCCTGGCCGCCTGGCGCTACACCCAAGCGCCCACCGGCGCTGCCGAGGGCGCGGGCTCGCTCGGCGAGATCCTCGCGAGCGGACTCGCGACCCCCGAGAGCGTCGAGCTCAGCCGACTGGCGTTCGTCGACGGCATGTCCCTGGCCGTCCTCGCCGCCGCAGCCGTCGCCGCCGCAGCCGCCCTGCTGGTCGCACTGCGCGCACCCGACGACCGTCCTTCAGCACAGCCACAACCTCTACCCGACCAGCCCGTCCCCGTCGAAGCCTGACGTCCGTCATGTCTGACCCCGAGAAAAGGAACCGCGATGCCACTGACCGCAGAAGACACCGCCCAGATCGTCAACCTCGCACACGCCTACAACCAGGCCGTGGACGACCACGACCCAGATGCCTGGACCGCCACCTTCGTCGAGGACGGCGAGGTGGCAAGCCCCTTCGGCGGTCCCAAAGGCGGTGAGGAACTCCACGCCTGGATCTCAAGCGTGATGTCAAACCTGGCCGGCACCCGCCACTTCACCCTCAACGAGGTCATCGACGGCGACGCCGACCGCGCCACGATGCGCTCCTACTACTTCGTGGTCGGCACCGACGACGCGCCACCGGCCATCGGTGCCACCGGCGCGTACGAGGACGAACTCGTCAAGGTTGACGGACGCTGGCGGTTCGCGCGGCGGGTCCACACCGTCGACGCCAGCTTTGGCGGGGAGTCGCTCGCCGGCTGACCGCCCTGTCAGGACAAGAGACGGACCAGAACGGATCGGAGACGCGAGTGGACACCTCGCTGTGGGTCCTGCAGTGGATCCTCGCAGTCTTCTTCCTCGGGGTCGGGGCCATGAAGCTCCTCCAGCCCTACGCCAAGATGGCAGAGGAGGAGCGCATGGGCTGGGTCAACGACGTCAGCCCGCCCGTCGTGCGGCTCGCCGGTGTCACCGAAGTGCTGGCCGCCGTCGCGCTGACGGTCCCGGGCCTGGCCGACACTGCCGAGTTGTTGGTGCCTCTGGCTGCGTTCGGGCTCGCAGCACAGCAGCTCATCGCGGCGGTCTGGATCCACCGGCCACGAATCGAGACCCAGAACATCTCCGTCAACCTCGCCCTCGCTGCCGTCACGTTCATCGTCGGAATCGGCCGCCTCCTAGAACCGCTGGGATGACACCCAGCCACAATCGGCTGCGGGCCCGGGCTCGAAGGCCGAAGATGGTGACCCGCCGCCACTGCCGTACTCGGGCGGATGACGCCTCGCACGAACCGTCGTGCACGCCCGGAACCGTGGCTTCGGGCGGGCGGCCGAGTGGTCCAAGCAGTGCATAAAGGGCCGGCCAGGGAACCGTCCGCGATGATCAGGGCAGCGTGCTCGACTGGGTGGCGGACTAGACCGCACTGGGTTCGTTGGGACTCTGGTGTGCCGCCGCTTCGGGTCAGCTCCAAGGCGGTCAAATGTCGGCGGGTGGAATATTGGCGTTGAAGCGCAGACGATTGGCTGGATCGAAGCGAAGCTTCAGCTGCCGTAGTCGATCCCAGGTCTCTGGCGGGAACGCGGCCGCTACCCGCCCAGCCGTCTGGCCGAGCTCGGGATAGTTCAAGTAGCCACCGCCTCGCAGCGATAGGGGGGCAACGGAGTCGGCCGTGTGGCGCGCCCAAGCGATCTCGCGTTCGTCGGCCGCTGCTTCGTCCCAGATCGCGAGCGCTGTCACGTTCGCACGGGCGGCACGTCCGCCAAAGGCTGCGGAAGCCTCGGGGATCCGGTGGGCCCTGCCGTGGATGAGCTCGACAAGGACGAATGAGGATTGGCTTGCGTCCGACGCCGCGGTGATCAGCACATCGGCAAGTGTGTCATCCACCCTGCCCACGAGATGACCCTTCCAGTACTGACGGAGGCCGAATGGGATCGGCTCGTATTGAGCCTGCTGCTGGAGCCAGTTCATCGCCTTGACGTCGGACTCGTAGAGAGCGTCGTGTCTCGTGAGGGCCCGGACGGCGGCCGATCCAGCGTCCGGGTCACCGCGCCAGGCGAAGTTGACCGAGATCCTCGGCGATCCGTCGTCCGCCCGCCACGCAACGATCATCAGCATGAGCTCGTCGGGGGCCGTGGATTCGAGCTCGAACACGCGCGTGATGACGTCGCGGATCCCGTCACCTCGAAAGCGAAGTGCT
>CAZDIF010000226.1:0-4804 GCA_964505365.1 uncultured Actinomycetota bacterium | reverse complement strand
CACTACTACGGGGGCCAGGCGGTCATCGAGGGCGTGATGATGCGCGGCGCCGACACGTGGGCCGTGGCGGTGCGCCGGCCGGACCAGGACATCTACCTCGAGTGCAACCCCGTCTCGGACCTGCCCACCCGGCGCCCCTGGCTGAAGAAGCCCATGGTTCGCGGCGTGTACGCCCTCGGCGACTCGCTGGCCATCGGCATGAAGGCCCTCAACATCTCCGCCCGGGAGGCCATCGCCGAGGAGGAGGACGAGGACGCCGAGGGCGGCAACAACGTGGCCATGGGCGCCTCCATGGCCCTCGCGCTGCTCGTGTTCGTCGGCATCTTCATCTTCCTGCCCTCGGCCGGCGTCAAGGGACTGGACAGCCTGCTGTTCTCGTCCGCGCTGGGCGACGGTGCGCTGTTCCACCTCGTCGAGTCGTTCGTCCGGATCGGGATCTTCCTCGCCTACCTGTGGGCGATCTCGCTCGTCGCGGACATCCGCCGGGTGTTCCAGTACCACGGCGCCGAGCACAAGACGATCGCCGCGTGGGAGCACGGCGAGGTCCTCGAACCCGAGGTCGTCGACCGCTACTCGACCCTGCACGTGCGCTGCGGCACCAACTTCCTCATCATGGTGATGCTGCTGGCGCTGGTGGTCTACACGGTGGTGGGTGCGCTGATCCAACCGCCCGAGGGCAGTGGGTTCGTCGTCGCCGTGACCTACCACGTGGTCCTGAGGATCGTGCTGCTTCCGGTGATCGCCGGGCTGGCCTACGAGGGCCTGCGGCTCGGTGCCGCCCAGGGCGAGCACCCGATCGTGGCCACCCTCATGAAGCCCGGGCTGTGGCTGCAACTGATCACCACCAAGCCCCCGACGACCGACCAGATCGAGGTCGCGATCCGCGCGTTCGAGGCGGTCGTCCCCGACGAGCACCTCGACGGCCGGGTCGCCGGCGACCTGCCCAGCACCATCGTCTCGGCCGGCGCCGCGGTGGACACCTCGCTCGAGCGGACGGAGGGCGCGTAGCGGCCGGGCCCGCCCCGCCACCGCCGCCCACCTGACGACGCTGCAAGGCCCGACGTGTCCGACCACGACCGACTCCTCCCACAGCTGCAGGCCCTCGACGACCGCTACCGCGAGGTCGAGGCGATGCTCGCCGACCCCGAGGTCATCGCCGACCAGGCCACCTACCAGCCGCTGCTGCGCGAGCACGCCGAGCTGGCCGAGGTGGTCGCGGCCCACCGCGAGGAGCGGCGGCTGACGGACGACCTCGCCGCTGCCCGCGAGATGGCGGCGTCCGGCGACGGCGACGAGGCCGAGATGATGGCCGCCGAGGCGGACGAGATCGAGCAGCGGCTGCCCGCGCTGCGGGACCGCATCCGCCTCCTGCTGGTGCCGCGCGACCCGGACGACGACCGCGACGTCATCATCGAGGTGCGTGCAGCCGCCGGTGGGGACGAGGCCGGCCTGTTCGCCAGCGAGCTGCGCGACATGTACACCCGCTACGCGCAGGCCCGCGGCTGGGCCGTGGACGTCATCCAGGAATCGCCGCAGGACATCGGCGGCGTCAAGGAGACGATCTTCGAGGTCAGCGGCACCGACGTGTACGCCCACCTCAAGCACGAGTCGGGCGTCCACCGCGTCCAGCGCGTGCCGGCCACCGAGTCCCAGGGGCGCATCCACACCTCCACCGCCTCGGTCGCGGTGATGACGGCCGCCGAGGAGGTCGACGTGGAGGTGGACTACAACGACCTGAAGATCGACGTGTTCCGCTCGTCCGGCCCGGGCGGGCAGAGCGTCAACACGACCGACTCGGCCGTGCGGATCACCCACCTGCCGACCGGCCTCGTGGTGTCCTGCCAGGACCAGAAGTCCCAGCACCAGAACCGGGACAAGGCGCTGCGGATCCTGCGCTCGCGACTGTTGCAGGCCGAGCAGGAGCGGGCGGCGGCCGAACGCGCCGACGCCCGGCGCGTGCAGATCGGCACCGGCGACCGGTCCGAGAAGATCCGCACCTACAACTTCCCCCAGTCACGGGTCACGGACCACCGCATCAACCTGACCGTGCACAACCTCGACGAGGTGCTGTCGGGCAACCTCGACGAGATCGTCGGGGCGCTGCGCGAGGCCGAGCGCGAGGCGAAGCTCGAGGCGACGGGGTCGTGAACGGGACGCGAGGCACGCCCCGCCGCCGGTGGGAGCTGCTCGACGAGGTGGCCGGTCGGCTGGACGCGGCCGGCGTGCCCACGCCCGAGGTGGACGCCCGCTGGATCGTCGACGCGATGGTCGACCGGTTCGGCCCGGACCTCGCGGGCTGCGACGCCGGGGTGCTGGACGCCCTGGTCGAGCGCCGGGCGGCCCGCGAGCCGCTCCAGCTGGTCCTCGGGCACACGACGTTCCGCTGGGTCGAGCTCGCGTGCCGGCCCGGCGTGTTCGTGCCTCGGCCCGAGACCGAGGTCGTCGCCGGCGCGGCCATCGACGCGGCCGTCGCGGCAGGGGAGCGGCCCCGGGTCATCGAGGCCTGCACGGGGACGGGGGCGATCGCCTGCGCGCTGGTGAGCGAGGTGCCCGGTGTCGAGGTCCACAGCTCCGACGCGTCAGAGGAGGCCGTTGCGCTGGCGACCGAGAACCTCGACCGTGTCCTGGCCACCGACGCGCCGGAGCCGTGGCGGCCCGGCCCGTGGGCCGCGCCCGGCGCCACGGGCACCGTGGTCCGCGGCAACCTGCTGGACGCGGCGCCGGGCCAGTGGCGCGGGACGGTGGACGTGCTGGTCGCCAACCCGCCCTACCTTCCGGAGGCGGACGCACCGACGTGGGCGCCGGAGGTCGCCGACCATGACCCGCACGCCGCGCTCGTCGGCGGTCCCGACGGACACGAGGTCGTCGACGCCCTGCTGGACGTCGCCCCGGCGTGGCTGCGGCCCGGCGGCACGGTCGTCGTCGAGATCGACGACCGCCGTGGACCCGACGCGCTGGCCGCGGCGGCGGCGGCGGGCCTCGTGGACGCCCACCTCGTCACCGACCTGACCGGTCGCGACCGGGCCGTGACCGCGCGCCGGGCCGAGCACCCGAGGAGCGAGACACCGTGAGCGAGATCGTGGACGCCACCGGCGACGACCGGGCCGCCGCCGTGCAGGCCGCCGCCGACGCCCTGCGCGCGGGCGAGCTGGCCGTCCTGCCGACCGACACCGTGTACGGGGTGGCCGCGGACGCCTTCGACGCCGAGGGCACCGCACGCGTGTTCCGGGCCAAGGACCGTTCCCGCGCCTTCCCCCTGCCGGTGCTGGTGCGCAGTCCGAAGCAGGTGCTCGGCCTCGTGACCCGCGTGCCGGAGGTGGCCGAGCGGCTCATGGCGGCCTACTGGCCCGGGGCGCTGACCCTCGTGGTCGGAAGCGACCCCAACCTCACGTGGGACCTCGGCGACGCCCAGGGCACGGTCGCGCTGCGCATGCCGCTGGACGACGTGACGCTGGAGGTGGTCCGCGAGGTCGGCCCCCTGGCCGTCACGTCCGCCAACCGGTCCGGCAGCCCGCCCGCCCGGACCGCGGCCGAGGCGCGCGACGCGCTGGGTGACGCGGTGGCCGTGTACGTCGACGACGGCCCACGCACCGACACGTCGCCGTCCACGATCGTGGACCTCACGCGCGGCGAGCCGCACGTGCTGCGGGAGGGCGCCATCGCCTCCACGCAGGTGCTGGCCGTCGCCCGCGGCGAGCTCGCCCCCCACGAGGTCGACCTGCCCCCGACGACGTCGGACGGCGACGACCTGGACGACACCACCACCGGGTGAGGCGTTCGTGGAGGGATCTGGCGCGCCGATGGTGCCCAACGCTCCACGAACGGGCGGGCCCCTCCGGTCGCGAGGCCGATCTCGGTAGGCTTGACCCGTCTTCCTCGTCCCTGCCTGCCACGAAGGCCGCCGCATGCCCGAGTTCTATGGTCCCGACGTCGCCGCGCTTGAGGCCACCGACCCGGAGGTCGCCGGGTACCTGCGCACCGAGGTCGAGCGCCAGCGCACGAAGCTGCAGCTCATCGCCTCCGAGAACTTCGCCTCCCCGGCGGTGATGGCGGCCAACGGCTCGGTGCTGACCAACAAGTACGCGGAGGGGTACCCGGGCAAGCGCTACTACGGCGGCTGCCGCGAGGCGGTCGACCCGATCGAGCAGCTCGCGATCGACCGCGCCCGGCAGCTGTTCGGCGCCGACCACGCCAACGTCCAGTCGCACTCGGGGGCGTCGGCCAACATCGCCGCCTACTACGCGGCGGTCGATCCCGGCGACACCGTGCTGGCGATGTCGCTGCCGCACGGCGGGCACCTCACGCACGGCCACCCGGTCAACTTCTCGGGCAAGTGGTTCGACATCGTCAGCTACGGGGTCCGTGAGGACACCGAGACGATCGACATGGACGAGGTGCGCGAGCTGGCACGGCAGCACCGGCCGAAGCTGATCATCGCCGGGTGGTCGGCCTACCCGCGCCAGCTGGACTTCGAGGCGTTCCGGTCCATCGCCGACGAGGTCGGGGCGACGCTGATGTGCGACGCCGCCCACTTCATCGGGCTGGTCGCCGCGGGCGTGCACGACTCCCCGGTGCCGTACTGCGACATCGTCACCTTCACCACCCACAAGACGCTGCGCGGCCCGCGGGGCGCGATCATCCTCACCAACGACGAGTGGGCCAAGCCCATCGACAAGGCCGTGTTCCCCGGCACCCAGGGCGGCCCGCTCGAGCACGTGATCGCCGCCAAGGCGGTCGCGCTCAAGGAGGCGATGGAGCCGTCCTTCAAGGAGTACGGCCAGCGCATCCTCGACGACGCCCGCGC
>CAZDIF010000225.1:3612-4821 GCA_964505365.1 uncultured Actinomycetota bacterium | reverse complement strand
GGCTCAGCCTCGGACGGCGCCGACGAGCAGCAGGATCCCCACCAGGACGAACAGGCCGGCGGCGGCGAGGCGGACCGGGCGCTCGGGCAGGCGCGTGCGGGCCTGGGCGCCGACCACGATCGCCAGGGCGCTGGCCGCGGTCATCCCGGCAGTCGCCCCGATCCAGGTCGGCAGCGCCCCGCGGGTCGTGGCCAGCACCACCGTGGCCAGCATCGTCTTGTCCCCGAACTCGGCGACGAGGAAGGCGAGGTAGGTGGTCAGCAGCCCGCCGCGGCCCGCCCGGCCGCCGACCTCCTCGGCGTGGTCGTCATCGTCGTCGTCCAGGAGCGTCCACGCGCCGAAGCCGAGGAACAGCAGTCCGGCGACGACCTGGATCGGTCGCTGCGGCAGGCTGGTCCCGACGACCGCCCCCACCACGACGGCCGCACCGAGCATCGTGGCCGCGGCGCCGGCGATGCCGGCCAGCACGATCCACGCCCGGTGCCGGGCCGCCAGCGCGAGCGCCAGCAGCTGGCTCTTGTCCCCGAGTTCGGCCATGAACACGATGCCGAACGCGGTGAGCAGCGCACCCATGGACACCTTCGGGAGACGGGAGCGCCGTGACGGTAGCGCTCCCGTCCCCGGTGCCCCGCGTCACCGAGCTCGGGCCCGCCGACGCAGGGCCAGGCCCGCCAGCATGACGAGCAGCCCGGCAGCGGCGACCACGGTGAGGTCGGCACCGGTCTCGGGCAGTTCGTCGCCCGTGGCCTCGGCCGTCGCCTCCTCGGTGGGCTCCTCGGTCGCGGCGGCCTGCTCGCTGTCGGCGATCGTCACCGTGGCGGGGTCGCCGACGGAGTAGTTGGGGTTGACCTCACAGCCCTGCGGGTTGCTCAGCTCGACCTGGAAGTCCCGGTCGCCCTGGCTGCCCTCGCGGTCCATCGTCGGCACCGTGAACGTCTGGCTGGTCCCGCCGTCGGGGAAGTCGGCCGTCTCGTCCAGCGGTTCGTAGTCGGTCCCGCCGACAGCCGTCCCGTCGACCGTCGACACGTCGATCGACGAGTCGGCCACGGCGGCGTCGCGTTCGACCGTCACGGTCACCTCACCGCCCTCGGTCACCTCCGCCGGGTCCACCGACACGGTGAACGCATGGCAGGCCGCCGCGGCCGGCGAGGCCGTCCCGGCCACGATCGCCATCGACAGCACCAGCGCGATCCTCAGCACGCGTGACAT
>CAZDIF010000225.1:0-3512 GCA_964505365.1 uncultured Actinomycetota bacterium | reverse complement strand
CCAATGGCCTCCTGCAGTCGCGTGTCGGACACGCGGCCGGCCAGCGCATGCCCGCGAAGAGCGCTGGCGACCTCGAAGTCCAGCAGCACGGGCGCGTGCAGATCCTCGGAGGCCAACCTGTTCAGGAGTGCGGGATTGACGGGGTCACCGACCAGGGCGTCGACCACCACGGAGGCGTCGACGACGATCACGACTCGTCGCGCAGTCGCCGGACCTCCGCGACCGTTTCGGCCGTGGTCGGCCCGCCGGTGCGCTGCCGTCGCGCGAGCCGTTCAGCTACCTCGGCGTTCGTGGGCTGGGCGGCGAGCCGTTCGAACTCGCGCCGGAGATAGGCGCTGAGGCTGAGGCCTTCCCGGGCCGCCTGGACCTTGAGCGCCTCCACGGTGCCGTCTGGCACGTCGCGAACCTGAACGAGTGACATGCCCAGAGTGTATCAATTCTTGCATGAACTGTGCATGCACCAGTCACATTCCTTGCGGACCGTGCCGGGAACACGGCAGGAGGGTGTCAGGTGCGGACCAGGGGGGCGTAGGCCAGCAGGAGCTGCTTGCGGCCGACCTCGTCGAAGTCGACGGTCGCCTCGGCCTGCTCGCCGGCGCCGGCGAGCTTCACGATCCGGCCTTCACCGAAGGACGAGTGCAGCACCCGCTGGCCGACGGCGAACTCCTCGCCGCCGAACTCGAGCACCTCGGCGTCACGGGCCCGCTTGGCCGCGGACCCGCCGAGCTTCGAGGAGTGCTGCTCGACGAGCTCGGTCGGGATCTCGCGGAGGAAGCGCGACGGCGGGTTGTAGGACGAGCCACCCCACAGGGTGCGGTGGTCGGCGTGGGTGAGGTAGAGCCGCTCCTCCGCGCGGGTGATCCCGACGTAGGCCAGGCGGCGCTCCTCCTCGAGCTGGTCCGGGTCGGTCAGCGACCGCACGTGCGGGAACACGCCGTCCTCGAGCCCGACCAGGAACACGACCGGGAACTCCAGTCCCTTGGCGTTGTGCAGGGTCATCAGCGTGACGGACCCCTCGTCCTCGTCGAGCTGGTCCTGTTCGGACACCAGCGTGACGGACTCGAGGAACTGCTGGAGGGTGACGTCGCCGCCGTCGCGCTCGTGGAACTCGCGGGCGACCGACTGCAGCTCGCGGAGGTTCTCCTCCCGCGACAGCGCCTCGATGGTCTGTTCGGCCTGGACGTCGGCCATGTAGCCGGTGCGCTCCCAGAACTGCTCGACCAGCGTCGGCAGGTCCGTGCCGGCGTCCACGAGCGCCTGCAGCGAGTCCACCAGCTGCACGAACGAGGTGACGGCCGACACCGCCCGGGGGCCGAGCGACGGGATCTCCTCGACCCGGCGGGCGGCGTCGAGGTAGGTGATCTTCTCGCGCACGGCGAGGTCGCCGATGGCCTGCTGGGTCTTGTCGCCGATGCCGCGGCGCGGGACGTTGATGATCCGGCGGACCGACTCCTCGTCGTCGGGGTTGACCAGGATCCGGGCGTAGGCCAGCAGGTCCTTGATCTCCTTCCGCTCGTAGAACCGCACGCCGCCGATGACCCGGTAGGGCGTGCCGACGCGGACGAAGACCTCCTCGAGCACGCGGGACTGGGCGTTGGTCCGGTAGAAGATCGCGACCTGGTCGAAGGTGACGTCGTGTTCGCGGCGGAGGCGCTCGACCTCCTCGGACACCCAGGCGGCCTCGTCGTGCTCGTCGTCGGCGTGGTAACTGACGATCGGGTTGCCGAGCCCCCGGTCGGTCCAGAGGGTCTTGTCGCGCCGCTGGATGTTGTGGCGGATCACCGCGTTGGCGGCATCGAGGACGGTCTGGGTCGACCGGTAGTTGCGCACCAGCGGGATCACCGTGGCGTCCGGGTAGTCGCGCTCGAAGTCCAGCAGGTTGCGGATGTCCGCACCCCGGAAGGCGTACACGCTCTGGGATTCGTCGCCCACGACCATGAGGTTGCGGTGCTGCGAGGCCAGCAGGTTGACGAGGTGGTACTGGGCCCGGTTGGTGTCCTGGTACTCGTCGACCATCAGGTACTGGAAGCGCTCCTGGTAGTGCGCCAGCACCTCGGGGAACAGCTGGAACACCTCGACGGTGCGGACGATGATGTCGTCGAAGTCCAGGGCGTTGTTGGCCAGCAGCTGCTGCTGGTAGCGCTCGTACACGTCCGAGATGATGCGCAGCACGTGGTCGTCGGCGCGGTCCCGGAACGTCTCGAAGTCGACGAGCTCGTCCTTGGCCGAGCTGATCGCGTGCTGCACGCCGCGCGGCGTGATCCGGCGGTCGTCGATCCCGAGGTCCTTGAGGATCCGGGTGATCAGCCGCCGCGAGTCCTGGGCGTCGTAGATCGTGAACCCGGAGCGGTAGCCGAGCCGGGACAGCTCGCGCCGCAGGATCCGCACGCACGCCTTGTGGAACGTCGTCACCCACATCGCCTGGCCGAGGCGCTGGCCGACGAGCTGGCCGACGCGCTCGGCCATCTCGCCCGCGGCCTTGTTGGTGAAGGTGATCGCCAGGATCGCGAACGGGTTGACGTCGTGGTCGCGGATCAGGTGGGCGATGCGGTGGGTCAGCACCCGGGTCTTGCCGGACCCGGCACCGGCGATCACGAGCACGGGGCCGTCCACGGTGAGGACCGCGCGCCGCTGGTCCTCGTTGAGCCCGGCCGTCAGGTCCGACAGGCCCGCGCCCTCGCCGGTCGAGGCGAACGACGGCTGGGCGGCCCGGGCGTGCGTGGCGACCTCCGCCGTACCGCCGTCGTCGGCCTCGTCGTCCGGCCCGTCGCCGCCCGGCTCCGCAGACGCGGTCGCCCGTGCGCGGGCACGGGCGACGGCCTGGGCGATGTCACGGTCGGGCATGCGCCGAGCCTACCGACGCCCGGGGACACCCTCCCCCGGGGTCCACACGGCTCGACTTCAGGTGATGAAGCGGATCGACAGGGGGTAGCGGTACCCGTCCCCACGGTTCGCCGCGACCGCCGCCATGATCGTGACGACGATCCAGAAGATGGCGACGGCGAACGCCACCGGGATGATCGCCAGCAGGCCGATGCCGAAGGTGACGACCCCCACGACCATGCCCAGGACGAAGCCGATCAGCCCGTACAGCAGCAGCGACAGGTTGAAGTTCAGCGCCTCCTTGCCGTGGTGGTCGATGAACGGGTGGTCGTCCTTCTTGATCAGCCACATGATCAGCGGCCCGAGCACGGCCAGCGCGACCGCCGCCCCGACGAACGACGACAGGTGCGTCAGCATCGCGTACGTGCGCACGTCGGCGGGCACCCCGGACGGGTGCGGCTGCCCCGGCCCGGGGGCGGGCGCGGGCGGAGGTGGAGGCGGTGGCGAACTGTCGGTCATCGCGGGTCTCACTGTCGGTCGGCGGGCCCCATCATGCCAGCCGCGCCCCCGGAATCCGCGAGGTGTGCACCATCCGCGAACACTTCCGCGGTGTCTGGTGCACACCTCGTCCGGTCCCGCGAGGTGTGCACCGAAACCCGCGTCAATCTGCGCAGACGGTGCACACCTCG
>CAZDIF010000224.1:0-4844 GCA_964505365.1 uncultured Actinomycetota bacterium | reverse complement strand
GGGCAGGCGGTCCTCGGTCATCCCCACGCCGCGCAGCGACCACAGGTCGTGGTGGTTCAGGGACGCGGCCCTCACGTCCACCACGACCCAGCCGTCGGGGGGCGTCGGGTCGGGGTGCTCGCCGAGGGTCAGCCCGGAGAGCGGGTCGTCAGGGTCGAGGGCGGTGGCGGTGATGGCAAACATGGCCACGAGCCTAGGACCATGTGCGCGGACATCGGGCAACGGTCAGGACCGGCAGTCCCCGTCCTCCGGCCCGAGACCGCCGTACGCGGTCACGAACGCCCGCAGGCGCTGCAGGTCCACGTCGTCCAGCACGAACCGGTGCTCCCACGCGGTCGCGACCACCTCCGCGTCGAGGGCCGGGTTCGGTGCGACGAGCACCGCGCCGCTGTCCACGTCGAGCCCGTCGGCCAGCACGTCGGCGTCGTCCGCGTCCCGGTGCTGGACGACCACCACGCCCGCGGCCAGCGCGGCCACCTGCTCGTCCGGCGGGACGGGGGCGTCCCGGACGCCGCAGGCGACGGGGCCGGCACCGTCGCCCGACGTCGGCGCGGGCCCCGCCGTGGCCTCCCCGGCCGGCTCGCGCACCACGGCGTCCTCCACCATCAGGCGCGCGGCGCCACGGGGATCCGCCTGCGAGAACAGCAACCCGGCCGCCAGCGACGCCACGGCGACGCCGGCCAGCACCCAGAGGAAGGGCCGGACCTCCCCGGCCAGCCGCCGGGTCGTCGGTTCCTCGTCGTCCACCATCGACCGGACCGTAGCCACTGCCCCGTCCGTATCCTCGGGCGCGACGCCGACGCAGGAGTCGACCCGTGGAGACCGTCACCGAACGCACCGTCGACCAGGCGACGGTCGCGGCCGTCGTCGGGGACCTCACGACCGTCGAGGTCGACGCCGTGGTCAACGCCGCCAACGTCCACCTGTCCCACGGTGGCGGCGTGGCCGGGGCCCTCGCCCGCGCCGCCGGCCCGGCCCTGCAGCGCGAATCCGACGCGTGGGTCGACGAGCACGGTCCGCTGCAGGTCGGCCAGGCGGCCGTGACCTCCGGCGGCGACCTGCCCGCGCGCTGGGTCGTCCACGTCGCCGGGCCGGTCCACGGACAGGGCGAACCCGACGACGAGACCCACCTGCGTGCGGCGGTCCGCGGCGCGCTGCTGGCCGCCGACGAGGCCGGCGCCACCTCGATCGCGCTGCCGGCCATCTCCGCGGGCATCTACGGCTACCCCGTCGCCGAGGCGACGGCGGTGATCGCCGACGAGGTGGCGCAGGTGGTGCCCACCACCGACCTCACCCGGGTGTTGCTGGTCGCCATCGACCGGTCCGGCGCGGACCACTTCGCCGCGGGCCTGGCGGACGCGGGTTAGCGCAACGGCCCTGACGCCACCGGACGGCGCCCGGCCGCCACGGCGCCCACCAGCGCCGCGGCGTGATCCGGGCCCAGCGCGGCCGCCTCCGCGGCCAGCCGCTCGGCGCCGTGGCGGTACGTCGGGTCGCCCAGCACGGTGCTCACGGTCGTCCGCAGCCACGTCCGCGTGCGCTGCCAGCGGCGGATCCGTCGTCCGGCCCCGGCGTGGACGACCCGGGCGGCGGACTCGATCTGGTCGCCGTGCACCGGCACGGCCACGACCGGCACCCCCCGCGCGAAGGCCTTGCCCAGGACCCCGGCACCGCCGGGCGTGATGGCCAGCGCGGCCTCGTCCAACAACGGGCCGTGCGGCCCCCAGCCCACGACACACCGGGACGGCCAGGGGTCCAGCTCGGCCTTGCTGACCACGGCGATCCGGATCGGCAGGTGCTCCAGCGCCGCGAGCGCCAACGCCCCCAGCTGCCACGGCACGGTGGACGCCGACGAATCCGCCACGACGACCAGCGGCTCGGTGCCCATCGGGGGCTCCAGCGGCGGCCACGGCGGGTCCCAGCCGAGGGGGCCGACGAGGTGGGTGTCCGCCGGCCATCGCGACCGCGGGTACTCCAACGACGGCAGGCTGGCCACGAGCCGCAGCGCCGCCCGACCCTCCCCCTCGAGCCCGAGGTCCTCGCGGACGCGGTCGCGGTGCGCCCGGCCACCCGCCAGGGCACGCTCCTGCAGGGAACGCACGCGACGGTCGTTCCCTCGCCGCAGCCGCGACCGCGCGGGTAGCCGACCCAGGCCCACCGGCGGGATCGCCGGGTCCGGGTCCGGCAGGTGGTGCGGGACCACCTCCACCCAGGCGACGCCGAGCATCTCGGCGGCCATCGCCCCGGACTGGGTCAGCGTGTCGACCACGACCACGTCGGGACGGTGGCGGGCGAGCACGTCGGCGGTGGCGGGCGCCAGCCGACCGGCCAGCTCCCACAGCCGGTACCCGATGTCGGCGTGGCGGTCGTCCGGCCACTCCAGCGGCAGCTCCTCCGCCTTCAGGCCCGCCTCGGCCACGTCGGCGAGCCGTTCGCCGCCGGTCAGGACCACCACCTCGTCGCCGGCATCGACCAGCGACCGGGCCACGGCGACGACCGGGAACAGGTGCCCGGGGTCGGGCCCGGCCACGAGGGCGACCCGGCTCACGATGCGGTTCCCGGCGCCACCTCGACCATCCCATCGACCACGCGGACCGCGAACACCGGGAGGTCGACGTCGCGTTCCCACCCCGGGTGCACGTTGCGGCCGGTGGCGAGCTCGTAGGCGTACCAGTGACGAGGACAGAGCAGCGTGGCGCCCTCGACCTCGGCGCGGTCGAGGGGCGAGTCGAGGTGCGGACAGTGGGCCCCGATGGCATGCAGGTCCCCGGCATCGTCGCGCACGATCCGCACCTCGACGCCCGCGACCTCGTGCTGCGGCCACGGCGGGCCCGTCACCTCGTCGACGGGCACCACCGGCACCCAGGAATGCTCACCCATGGTGCGGGAGCGTACGAGCACCGGGCGCTGGCGCGGGCACTGGCCCACACAGGACCGTGGACGCGCTTGACACGTCCCGTCCGGCGTGCCAACATCTTGGTTGTACGACCGACCAACTCGAACAGCCGGCAGGGGACACCGCTCGTGCACGCCACCCGACGACAGATCCTCGACGCGGCCGCCGTGGTGCTGCGGGACAGCGGCCACGGTGGGCTGTCGATGCGCCAGGTCGCCGACGAGGCCGGCGTGGGACTCGGCCACATCCACTACCACTTCGGCTCGCGGCGCAACCTCGTGCTCGCGGTCCTCGAGGACCAGAACGACAAGCGCCTGGCGCGGCAGCGGTCCATGTACGACACCGAGCTGCCCCTGTGGAAGCAGTGGGAGCAGGCGTGCGACTTCCTCGAGGACGACCTCGACGAGGGCTACGTGCGGATCCTGCAGGAGATGATCGCTGCCGGCTGGTCGGACCCGGAGATCGCCGAGCACGTCCGCGGCCTGCTGCACGGGTGGTACGAGCTGCTCACCGGCGTGGGACGGCGCGTTGTCGACCAGTTCGGAGAGGACCACCCGTTCTCGGCGGACGATGTCGCCACGCTGGTCGGTGATGCCTTCATCGGGGCGGAGGCACTGATCCTGCTCGGCCTCGACGAGGACCGCGGCGTCGCCCACCGTGCGGCGCTGCGTCGCATCGCAGACCTGATCCGCCGGTACGAGACGACCTGAAGGAACGAGAGGGAACCCCATGCGGGCACGGCAACCGGACATCCAGGGGTACGTCGAGCACGACGGGATCAAGCTGGGCTACGAGGTCTTCGGGGACGGCGAGCCCACGTTCCTGCTCCTGCCGACGTGGACGATCGCGCACAGCCGGTTCTGGAAGGCGCAGGTCCCCCACCTCGCCCGCCACGGCCGGGTCGTGACCTTCGACGGACCGGGCAACGGCCGCTCCGACCGGTCGACCGACCCGGCCCACTACCGCGCCGAGGCGATCGCCGAGGCCGGTGTCGAGGTGCTGGACGCCGCGGGCGTCGAGCAGGCGATCCTCGTCTCCCTGTCGAAGGGGGCGGCGTGGTCGCTGTGCCTGGCCGCCCGCCACCCCGATCGTGTGCTGGCCCAGGCCTTCATCGGTCCGACACTGGCGCTGACACCCCCACCGGCCGATCGCGCCGACATCCCCAACACGTTCGGCCTCGAGCTCGAGGACCCGCAGGGGTGGCAGAAGTACAACGCCCACCACTGGCGCCACCACCTCGAGGACTTCGCCGAGTTCTTCTTCTCGCAGTGCTTCCCGGAGCCGCACTCGACGAAGCCCCGCGAGGACGCCGTGGGCTGGGCCCTGGAGACCTCGGGGGACGTCCTCGTCGCCGACACCATGGCGGGGGTGCCGAAGCGGGACACCGTGCTCGAGTGGTGCGCGACGGTCGACCATCCGGTGCTGGTCGTGCAGGGCGACGACGACCGGATCAGCCCGCTCTCCCGGGGCGAGGCCCTGGCCGAGGCGACCGGTGGGCGGCTCGTGGTGCTCGAGGGGTCCGGGCACATCCCGCTGGCACGGGACCCCGTGAAGGTCAACCTCCTGCTGGAGGACCTCGGTCGTCGGGTCGGTGGCTGGCGACCGGAGGTGTTCCACTGGACCCGCGGGCGGGCCCGCACGAAGCGTGCCCTGTACGTCTCCTCCCCCATCGGGCTGGGCCACGCCCGTCGGGACCTGGCCACCGTGCAGGCACTGCGCCGCCACCACCCCGACCTGCAGGTGGACTGGCTGGCCCAGGACCCGGTCACCCGCATGCTGGAGGCCGAGGGCGAGACCATCCATCCTGCCAGCCGCGAGCTGGCGAGCGAGTCGGCCCACGTCACCTCCGAGGCGGGCGAGCACGACCTCCACGCCTTCCAGGCCATCCGCCGGATGGACGAGATCCTGGTCGCCGACTTCATGGTCTTCCACGAGGCCGTCACCAGCC
>CAZDIF010000223.1:0-4851 GCA_964505365.1 uncultured Actinomycetota bacterium | reverse complement strand
CCTGGACGTTGGTCTGGACGCACTCGTCGATGCGCGCCCACGACTTGCCGACGTGCGTGTACGCGCCGAGGTGGAACACGATCGACGGCCGGACGTCCCGGGCCAGCCGGTCCATCGCGGTGCGGTCGGTCAGGTTGGCCTCGTGCAACCGGACCCGGCCGCGCAGGTCGCGGAGGCGGTCCGGCCAGATCGAGGACACCGAGGAGGTGACGGCGTGCACCTCGGCGCCCCGGTCGACGAGCAGCCGGCTCAGGTGCGAACCGATGAACCCCGACGCCCCGGTGACGAGCACGACCCGTCCCGCGGTCACCGCGGCCTCCGCCACGGCGGGTCGCCGGGCCCCCCGGCGAGCACCGTGAGCTGCTGGGCGTCCTTCCAGGTGTCCATGGACTGCCAGAACCCGTCGTGCGCGTACGCATACAGGTCCCCGCGGTCGCCGAGGTGGGGTAGCACGTCGCGTTCGAGGTCGTCGCCGACGAACTGGTCCAGCGCCGCCCGGTCGAACACGAACCAGCCGCCGTTGATGCGGTGGGCGGGCAGGCGGGGCTTCTCGCGGAACGCGACCACGCGACCGGCATCGGCCGTCTCCAGCGTGCCGTACGGGCTGGGCAGGGGCACCGTCGTGAGCGTCGCGGTGCCGGGATGGCCGGCATGGAACGCGACGAGCGCCGCGAGGTCCACGTCGGCGAGCCCGTCGGCGTAGTTGGCGAGGAAGGTCTCGTCCACCAGGTCGGCGACCGCGAGGATGCGGCCGGCCGTGCCCGTGTCCTCGCCGGTGTCGACGACCGTGACGTCCCACTCGGCCGGCAGGGTGGCCGCGAACGCCTCGACCCGGTCGACCAGCCAGCCAGCGGCCAGCACGAACCGCGTGACGCCCTGCGCCGCGTACAGCTGCAGCAGGTGCGCCAGGATCGGCCGGTCGGCGACGGGGAGCAGCGGCTTGGGGACCTCGTCGCTGTGTGGACGCGCACGCACGCCACGCCCTCCGCAGAGGACCACCGCGGTCAGCTGCTCGAGGTCCATCCGTCTCCAGTCGCGACGAGCCGGAAGGACGACCGTAGCAATCTGGTCCGGACGTCCGAACACGTGGCTGGGAACTGCGGACAAACTCGCCGCGCATTCGCTGGGAAATTTCCATATGATCGCCATGACTGTTCGCACGAGAAGACCAAAGGAGTCGGCTTCCATGGCTGCAATGAGCGATGAGCACAAGGCCGCACTGGCCAAGGGCCGTGCGCAGGCACGTGCTGTCAAGCAGTACCTGCGAGCGCGCGAGACCGAGTCAAAGCGTGGCCCGAAGCTCACGCCCGAGAAGCTGCGGGGGCGCATCGATGACCTGAAGCAATCCATCGAGGAAGAGGACGACCCGACCCGTCGGCTCGAGCTCATCCAGCAGCGGATGGATGACGAGGAGCGCCTCTCCTCGATCGAGGAAACCCCCGACATGGAGCAGCTCGAATCCGACTTCGTGGACGTCGCGAAGGAGTACTCGGAGCGAAAGGGGATCTCCTACAGCGCCTGGCGCGAGCTCGGCGTCCCGGCGGCGGTCCTCAAGCGCGCGGGTGTGCCCCGGACCCGCCGGACCGCCTGAGGCGGCTCAGCCCGCCGCGAGGACCTGCTCGATCACCCGCATGTTCGCCACGGCGTCGGCCGGTGCGACGGGGGCGTCGGTGCCGTCGAGGACGGCCTGCGCGAACAGCTCGGCCTGGACCGTGTACTGGTCACGGGCCGGGAAGGTGACCGTCCGGGTGCCCGGGGCCACGGGTGGGTTGCCGCCGGCGGTCACGTGGATCCGGGTCTCGCGGTCCGGCGGGATGTTGAACGGGATCTCGATGTCGATCCGTCCGGCGGTCCCGACGATGTGCACCCGCTGGTCGGGCTCGGTGCGGGTCGAGCAGGTGAAGGTCGCCTGGCCCCCGCCGGGGAAGTCGAGCACGGCCGAGGTGACGACGTCGATCCCCATGTCGGGATCCCGCCGGACCACGGCCTGGACCGACGCTGGTTCCTCGCCGAACAGCAGCCGGGCGCTGTGGATGCAGTAGCACCCGATGTCCATCACGGCACCGCCGCCGTTGGCGACCCGGTTGCGGATGTTGGTGGGGTCGTCGTTGAAGTAGCTGAACCAGCTCTGGACGGCCTGCAGCTGCCCGATCGCCCCGTCGGCGACCAGCGACGCCGCCTCGACCCACGTGGGGTGGTGGCGGTACATGAACGCCTCGGCCAGCAGGACCCCGGCCTCCTCGCAGGCACGGACCATCTCGTCGGCCTGCGCCGCGGACATCGCCAGCGGCTTCTCGCACAGGACGTGCTTGCCGGCCTCCGCGGCCGCGATCGTCCACGGGGCGTGCAGGTCGTTCGGCAGCGGGATGTAGACCGCGTCCACCTCGTCGTCGGCGAGCAACGCCTCGTAGGACGCGTGGGCGTTCGGGATCCCGAGCGACGCCGCAGCCGCGGCCGCCCGGTCGGCGTCCCGCGACGCGATCGCGACCACCTCGCTGTTCTGGGCCTGCTGGATCGCGGGCGTGACCTTCGCCATGCCGATGTTGGCCGTGCTGAGGATCCCCCATCGCAGTTGCGCCACGTGGCACCTCCCGGTTGCCCGCCGAGGCTACGCCGAGGAGGACGCGGGAGACAGCCGACTCAGGCGGGGGTGAGGCTGAATGCCACGGCGTTGCGGGCCCGGCCGGCGCACGCCTCGAACGCCTCGGCGAAGCGCTCGGCGTCGCGGCGGTGGGTCTCCAGCAGCTGGGGGTCGCTGCCGAGCGACTGCACGAGGTCGAACTGCTGGTACAGGTCGGCAGCGAACATCTTGCGCCGCCGCACCACGGCGTGGCGCAGTGCCTCGACGGCCTCCTCGACCTGCCGGTCGAAGTCGCGGACCAGTTCGTTCGCGATCTCGTCCAGGCGGCCCGTGATGGCCTCGCGCGCCCGGTCCAGCGACCGCGCACCGGAGACCAGCTGCGACATCTTGTAGCCCACCAGCGCGCCGCCGAGCAGGCCCAGCGGTCCGAGCAGCGCACCGGCCGCGACGAGGGCACCGCCACCGCCCAGCAGGCCGCCGGCGGCGGCGCTGGACCCGGCCATGCGCGTCGAGCGGCGCTGCGCGGCCTCCACGGCCTTGAGCTGGTCGGGACTGACCACCATGGCCGAGGTCGCGAGCTCGAACCGTGGCAGGTTCGGCGTGAGGTCGGTCATGACCGCGTGGAACTCGTCCTCGAGGCTGTGCCGCAGCTTCTCGACGATGCGGCCGAAGCCCTCGCTGAACTGGCGTGACGCCAGCTCGCCGGCCACCTCGACCTTGCGTCGGAACGTCCGCGAGAAGGCGTCCATGTCGTCGATCGACCCGAGCGCCTCGGCCTCGCGCTTGGCCGCGGGGAACGGCTGCATCAGCAGCCCGCGGATGCGCAGCTTCAGCGGCCCGACGTCGGTCAGGGCCATCGCCACGGCCTCGTCGAACCGGCGCTCGAGGTCGCCGATGTTCGCCTCGACCCGCGAGCGGACCCCACGCAGCGCCTCCGGGTCGCCCAGCAGCTTGGCGCGAACGCCCACCTCGGCGCGGGCCATCTCGGACGCCTTGACGATGCGGTCGGCGCCGTCCTGCAGCACCTGGGCGCCCGCGTGCCCCGCGAGGTAGTTCTCGACGTCGCGCATCAGGCGGTCGGCCCCGGACGCCTTCCACTTGTCGATGTCGTCGGTCTGCCGGGCCTCCCAGGCCTCCAGCGCACAGACCGGGTAGACCCGGACCTCACCGGTCATGCCGGCGCGCTCGCAGGCCTCCACGATCCGCTTGCCGGCGTACTCCAGCACCGAGTTTCTGGTCTCGGCGTCGTGGAAGTGCTGCGGGTACATGTTGCACACGAGGAAGGTCTTCTTGATGTTCCGCGACACGACCTCGGTGAGGAATCCCATCTCGGTCGCCCCGACGGTCGGCGGCGACAGGAAGACCACGATGCCGGCGTCGGTGACGTCGAGCTCCTGCATCGTCCGGGTCGTGTAGGTCTCGTCCGCCTCGGCGTCGTCGAGCCCGGGCGTGTCGATCAGCCGGGTGCCATTGCGGAGGAACCCGACCGGGACCTCCTGCTCCACATGGGTGACGCCGAGCTGGTTGTTGGCGTTGTGCTTCTGGGAGGTGTACTGCTTGACGTCCTCGACGCCGACGTGCTTGCGCTCGCCGTCGGAGAAGTGCACGGTCGCCTGCGGCTGGTCCCCGTAGCTGACGTAGACGGGGACTGCGGTCTCGGGCGTCACGTGCATGGACGACACCTCGCGCCCGATCAGCGCGTTCAGCAGCGTGGACTTGCCCCGCTTGATCAGCCCGAACACGCCCACGGTGAACTGGGTGGCCTCGAGGTCGGCGCGCACGAGCGCGAGCTCCGACGCGATCAGCGAGTCGGACGCGAGGTCCTCGACCTCGATGTCGCGACGCTCCTGGAAGCGTTCCCACACCTCCTCGAAGTGCCGCAGCGCCCCGAGGAGCGATGCGCGTTCGGCGTCGAAGCTCTCCAGGAACTCGGCCACCGTTGGCCCTTTCTGACGTGGTCCCCGCGGCCACATCCGCGCGGTTCACCGTTGCATCGGCGGATGGGGCCCCCGTCTTGAACCTCGCCGTGGCCGTGGGCGGTCCCGGCGCGGAGGGACGGCAGGACTGGTCCGATCGGGCCATGCCGAAATGGTCCTTCGAACGGTGGATGCACCCTCGGTGGCTGGCTACGGTGTAGGTGTCGGCGCGACCCCCTCGCCGCGTCGACATGGTGGACTCGAGTCCGCGACGAGAACTCCCCATCCCCTCTCTTCGTCGCGAGCGACCACCCCGTGGGCCCCGCTTCGGCGGGGCTCACGGCATGTCACGGC
>CAZDIF010000222.1:0-4862 GCA_964505365.1 uncultured Actinomycetota bacterium | reverse complement strand
GGCGCCATCAGTCGGCCTCGGCCATGTGCCGCATCGACCAGAGCAGCGTCCGCATCCGCCGCGGCTGGGCCAGCACGGTCGCGATGGCCGCCGCGACGTCCCTGGCGTCCAGCATGTCGTCGAGGCCGGGCATGTCCGGCGTGCGTCCCGTCCCCATCGCGAACTCCGTCGCCACGCCACCGGGGCAGATCAGGCTGACGGCGATGCCGTCGGGGCGCAGCTCCCGGTCGAGGCTGCCGGCCAGGCCGACCTGCCCGTGCTTCGTGGCGGCGTAGACCGCCTCGTCGTCGGCGCCGCGGAGCCCGGCCACCGAGGCGACGAGCACGAGGTCGCCACCGCCCGCTTCGCGCAGGTGCGGCACGGCGGCCCGGACGGCCCAGATGGTCCCCAGCAGGTTCACCTCGACCATGTCCCGGACCTGGTCGTCCGAGGCGTCCATGATCCCGCCGTAGACCCCGATCCCGGCGTTCACGACCAGGGAATCGAGGCGGTCGAAGCGATCGAGTGCGGCGTCCACCAGCGCGGTGGCCGCGGCGGGGTCGCGGACGTCGCCGGGCACGGCCGTGGCCCGGTCATCGCCGAGCTCCTCGACGAGCTGCTGGAGGCGGTCGTCACGGCGCGCGCCCAGGACGACGCGGGCCCCGTCGGCCGCGAGGCGTCGGGCGGTGGCCCGGCCAATCCCGGAGCTCGCGCCGGTGATGGCGACGACACGGTCCTCGGGGGGCGAGAACGCGGTGCTCATCGGACACCGAGCAGCAGGTCGATGACCAGCTGGTCGAGGTGGTCGTTGTGGTAGCCGCGGTCCGCCAGCGCGTCGGGGTCGAAGTCGTCGGCCAGCAGGGCGTCCGCGGCCTCACGCGAGTAGGCGCCGACCGTCGGCTCGGCGAGGTCGGGGACGCCGGCGACGCGCAGTGCCTCGGCGATCTCCTCGTCCTCGGCGAACCGGCGGGCCGTGTCGGCCAGCGCCAGGTAGGTGCGCATGCACCCGGCCGCGAACTCCCACCGGCCCTCGTCGTCCTCGACCCGGTACGGGCGGGCGTCGAAGTGCCGGGGCCCGTCCCAGCCGGACTCCTCCAGCAGCTTGACCAGGAAGAACGCGTCCTTGATGCCCTCGGAGCCGAACCGCAGGTCCTGGTCGTAGCGGCCGACCTTCTGCGCGTTCAGGTCGATGTGGAACAGCTTGCCCGCCCACAGGGCCTGCGCCACCCCGTGGTAGAAGCTCAGCCCGGCCATGGTCTCGTGGGCGACCTCCGGGTTCACGCCGACCATCTCGGCGTTGTCCAGCGTCTCGATGAACGCCAGCATGTGCCCGACGGTCGGCAGGAACGTGTCCCCGCGGGGTTCGTTGGGCTTGGGCTCCAGCGCGAACCGGATCCCGTAGCCGCGGTCCTTCACGTACTCGGCGAGGAAGTCGATCGCCTCGCGGTAGCGGTCCAGGGCGTCGGCGACCGGCTTGGCGGCGAACGCCTCCACGCCCTCGCGGCCGCCCCAGAACACGTAGGTCTCGGCACCCAGCTCGGCGGCCAGGTCCAGGCCGCGCATGACCTTCTGGATCGCGAACCGGCGCACATCCGGGTCGTTGGCCGTGAAGGCCCCGTCCTTGAACACCGGATGCCAGAACAGGTTCGTGGTGCACATCGGCACCTGCATGCCGGTCTCGTCCAGCGCGGCGCGGAAGCGCTTGAGGATCTCCTCGCGCTCCTGCGCCGTCGCGTCGATCGGCACGAGGTCGTTGTCGTGCAGGTTGACCCCGTAGGCCCCGAGGTCGGCGAGGCGCCGGACGGTCTCGGTGGGGTCGAGGTCCCGACGCGTGACGTCGCCGAACGGATCGCGGCCGGGGTGCCCGACGGTCCACAGGCCGAACGTGAACCGGTGCTCGGGACGGGGGGTCAGATCGGGTGCCATGGTGGCTCCTCTCGTTCGCAGGTGTGGGTGGGGCGCGCCGGACGGTGCCGGCGCGCCCTGCGGTCAGGCCAGGCCGGAACGGCGCTGGCCCCGGCGGGCGACCGAGTCCACGAGCACGGCCACGAGCAGCACGACGGCCGTCACGACGAACTTCGCGCCGGACGACAGGCCGAGCAGCCCCATGCCGTTGTCGACGCCCATGATCACGAAGGCGCCGAACAGGGCGGACGACACGGCGCCGCGCCCACCGAAGAGGCTGGTGCCGCCGATCACGGCGGCGGCGATGGCGTTGAGCTCGATCTGCCCGCCGCCGGCGCCGGTGTCGACCGAGCGCAGCCGGGAGGCGAACACGATCCCGCCGAGCGCCGCCATCGTCCCCGAGATCATGAAGCAGGCGATCCGGACGCGGACCAGCTCGATGCCGGCGCGGCGCGCGGCCTCCGGGTTGCCGCCGACGGCGAAGACGTGCCGGCCGAACGACGTGCGCGTCAGGACCAGGGTCAGCACCACGAGCAGCACGGCGAGCAGCAGCGCCACGTACGGGACGCCCCGGCTCTGCGCGGCGAACACGACGGCGGCGAGGCCGAGCACGAGCACCAGGCCGAGGCGCAGCACGCCGAGGCTGAGCGGGTCGGGGTTCAGGCCCACGGCCAGCCGGCGCCGGCGCCGCCCGAGGAGGACCCCCGCGTACGCGACCACGCCGCCCACGACGAGCGCGATCGCGAGGGCCATCGGCAGGTACCGGTTGGTGATGGCGATCACGAGGTCGTCCTGCATGACGATCGTGCCGCGACCGCCGATGAGGATCAGGACCAGCCCGTTGAACCCGACGAGTCCGCCGAGGGTGACGATCAGCGACGGCAGGCCGACCTTGGCCACGAGGTAGCCCTGGAAGAACCCGGCCAGGGCCCCGACGAGCAGGACCAGCAGGATGGCCGCCAGCACCGGCAGGCCCTGTTCACCGAGGAGTCGGGCCAGCACGACCGCGGACACGCCGGACAGGTAGCCGACCGACAGGTCCACCTCCGCGATGATCAGGACGAAGGTGACGCCCATCGCGATGACGGCGAGCGGGGCCGTCTGCACGATGAGGTTGACGAAGTTCACCGAGCTGAGGAAGCGCTCGTTGAGCATCGTGAAGATGATCGTGATGGCCAGCAGCCCGATGACGATGGGGAGGTTGCCGAGCTCGCCGGCCCGGACGCGGATCCACCACGCCCGCACGGCCGCGGCGAACGAGGCCGGACGACCGGGAACGTGGACGGCCTGCTCGGCGGAGGTGAGGTCGTCGGACGGACCGGGCTGGTCGTCGGTTCGGGGCGTGTCGGTCGTGCCGCCGCTCATGGTGCCTCCTCGTCCATGCCGGGGACCTGTCGCAGCTCGCCGGCCGTGATCGCCTCGACGACCTCCTGCTGCGTGGTCTCCGCAGCCTGCAGCTCGGCCACCTTGCGGCCCAGGCGGAGGACGACGACGCGGTCCGCGATCTCGAACACGTCGTGCAGGTTGTGCGTGACGACCATCACGGCCAGGCCCTGCTGCCCGAGCCGCTTCACCAGGTCGAGGACCTGGCGGGTCTGGGCGACGCCCAGCGCCGCCGTCGGCTCGTCGAGGATGACCACCCGCGAGTTCCACATGACGGCCTTGCCGACCGCCACGGACTGGCGCTGGCCGCCGGACAGCCCGGCCACGCGCTGGCGGACGCTGCCGAGCGTCGTCACGGCCAGCCCGCCCATGGTCTGCGACGCGTCGCGCTCCATCGTCTCCTCGTCGAGGAGGCCGAAGCGCCCCCGCCGTTCACGGCCGAGGAACATGTTCTGCACGACGTCGAGGTTGTCGGCCAGGGCGAGGTCCTGGTAGACGATCTCGATGCCGAGGTCGGCGGCGTCGTGGGGGCCGTGGATCACGACCGGATCGCCGCCGTAGCGCATCTCGCCCTCGTCGAAGGGGTGGATGCCGGCAATACCCTTGATCAGGGTCGACTTGCCGGCACCGTTGTCCCCGACGAGGGCGACGACCTCTCCCTCCACGAGGGAGAGGTCGACGCTGGACAGGGCCTGGACGGCCCCGAAGCGCTTGGAGGCGCCTCGGAGCTCCAGGACCGGGGTGGTGGTGACTGCCGTCACGGGTCAGCCGTTCTCCTGGCAGAAGTCCGTCTCGGCCACCGGGCCGGTGCAGATCTCCTCCACCGTACGGAATCCGTCGGCCACCACGGTGTCCATGATGTTGTCGACGGTGACGGCCGTCGGCTCCAGCAGCACCGACGGGACCTCCTTGGACCCATTGTCCACGGACCCGTCGACCTCGGGCTCCTCACCGTTGAGCAGCGCCACGGCCAGCTCGGCGGCAGCCTGCGCCTCCTGGGTGATGGCCTTGTAGACGGTCATGCACTGGTTGCCGAGCGCGATGTTCTGCAGGCCCTCGACCGTGGCGTCCTGGCCGGTGATCGGGATGCCCGCCTGGTCGCGGGACAGCAGCGCCTGCACGGCGGCGTTGGCGAGGCCGTCGTTCGCGGCGAGGACGGCGTCGATGTTGCCGTCCGCGGCGGTCAGCATCTGCTCGAAGATGACCAGCGCCTCCTGGTTGTCCCAGTCGGGCACGGACTGGTCGTCGACCTCGTTCCACTCGCCCGACTCGAACTTCGGGTTGATGACGCCGTCGTAGCCGTTCTTGAACAGGGTCGCGTTGTTGTCGGTCGGGGAGCCGTTGAGCACCGCGACCTGCGGCGTCTCGGCGTCGACCTGCTCCTCGACGCACTCGACGAGGGTCTCGCCCTGCAGTCGGCCGACGGCCTCGTTGTCGAACGAGACGTAGTAGTCGGCGTCACCGTCCAGCGTGAGGCGGTCGTAGTCGATCACGCTCACGCCCTGGGCCTTGGCGTTGTCGATGATGGTCGCGCCGGAGCCGGAGTCGAGGTTGACGAGCAGCAGCACGTCCGCACCGTTGGTGATGGCCTGCTC
>CAZDIF010000221.1:0-4866 GCA_964505365.1 uncultured Actinomycetota bacterium | reverse complement strand
GGCGTGAGCCCTGAAGCCCGGCACTTGATGTTGAAGAAGCGTTCGGCGCCCATGTCGGCGCCGAAGCCGGCCTCGGTCACGAGGTAGTCACCGCCGTGGATCCCGACCAGGTCGGCCACGACCGACGAGTTGCCGTGGGCGATGTTGCCGAACGGCCCGGCATGGACCAGCGCCGGCGTCCCCTCGAGCGTCTGCAGCAGGTTCGGGTGGATCGCGTCGCGCATGATCACCGTCATCGCGCCGGCGACGCGCAGGTCCTCGGCGGTGATGGGCTGGCCGTCGTAACTGGTGCCGACCACGATCCGGCCCATGCGGGCGCGCATGTCGTGCAGCGAGGTCGACAGCGCGAGGATGGCCATGACCTCGGACGCGGCGGTGATGTCGAAGCCGGACTGGCGCGGGGTCCCGTCGGCCTTGCCGCCCAGGCCCGTCACGATGTTGCGCAGGTCCCGGTCGTTGACGTCGATGACCCGCCGCCACGTGAGGCTGTGCGGGTCGATCCCGAGCCGGTTGCCCTTGTGCAGGTGGTTGTCGATCGTGGCTGCGAGCAGGTTGTGCGCGGCGGTCACCGCGTGCATGTCGCCGGTGAGGTGGAGGTTGAGCTGCTCCATCGGTACGACCTGGCTGTAGCCGCCCCCGGCGGCGCCGCCCTTGATGCCGAAGGTCGGGCCCATCGACGGCTGGCGGATGGCGATGGTCGCCCGGTGGCCCAGCTGGCCCAGCGCCTGGCCGAGCCCGACGGTGGTGGTGGTCTTGCCCTCGCCGAGCGGCGTCGGCGTGATGGCGGACACCAGCACGTACCGGGCCTCGGGCCGGTCCGCGAGTTCCTCGATCGCGTCGAGCCGGATCTTGGCCACGGTACGGCCGTAGGGCTCCAGCAGGTGCGGCCCGATCCCCATGCCCGCGGCAACGTCCTCCGGGTCCCGCAGGCTCGCCCGGCGGGCGATCTGCAGGTCGTCGGCAACCGTCATCAACATCAGTGGGCTCCCCTGGCCGTCGCGAGGCGTTCCTGACGCCAGGCTTCGGTCCGGTCGATCTCGTTGAACGTGAACAGGTGCCAGCCGGCGACGCCGGCGGCCGGGTCGTCGAACAGGTCCGCCGCCCCGTCGACCAGCGCGTCGGGCGTGTAGCCCGTCAGCAGCCGGCCGACCGTCCCGGCCTGCGAGCCGAGGAAGCGCACGGAGTCGCCGAGCCCCACCCGTGCCGAGATGCGCAGCAGCCGTGCCGCGTCGACGACGCCGGGGATGCCGAGGTGGATCGGCAGCTGGATGCCGCGCTCGCGGACGGCCGCGACCCAGGTCCGGATGGTCGCCGGGTCGTAACAGATCTGCGACACGATGTAGGTGGCGTGGGGTGCCTTGTCGAACATCGCCTGGATCGTGGTCGCGTCCGGGATCAGCCGGTGGCTCTCCGGGTAGCCGGTGACGCCGACGTCCTCGAAGTCGTGGCCCTGCTCCGCCAGTGCGGACAGCAGCGCGCTGGCGCCGTCGTACGGGCCGGCGGGCTCGGCGGCGTCGCCGGCGATGACGAACACCTCGCGGATCCCGGCGGTCTGCAGCCGCGTCGTGATCTGCTCGAGCTCGGCGGGGCCCGTCACCAGCCGGGCGGCCAGGTGCGGGACGACCCGTCCGGTGTGCCCGCGGGCCTTCAGGTGGTCGGCCAGGTCGAGGGTCGCCGCGATCCCTCGCGTCGGTGGGCAGGTGATCGTGACCGTCGCGTCGGGCGGCAGGGCGTCCAGCTGCTCCTCGACGCCCCGCATGGGGATGACCTCGTACCGGACCGTGTGCAGTGACGCCCCGGCCCGGTCGTGCTGGGCCGGGCGACGCGCGCGTGCCCGGTCGTCACCGCGGAGCCGCAGGAGGGGGGCCACTGGGGATCACACCGTCGTGGTCAGCTGCTTGGGCTTGTCCTTGGTGGGGTCGATGAACGGCTTCGGCACCACCACCGCGTCCTGCCGGCCGTGCTGCGTCTCGATGACGAGGCGGGTGCCGATCGGCTCGTAGGCGACCGGCACCATCGCGTAGCCGATGTTGCGGTCCAGCGTCGGCGAGTGGCATGCCGACGTGACCTTGCCGATCTCGAGTCCGTTGGGGTCGTGGACGGGGAAGGCGTCGATCATGGAGCCGTCGTTGAACGACCCCACGCTGGGCCCGTCGATCTCGACACCGACCAGCTTGCGGTGCACGCCCTCGGCCTTGATGCGGGTCAGGGCGGCCTTGCCGATGAAGTCGGCCTCCTGGTCGAGGTCCACCATCCAGGTCGCCTCGAAGCCGTAGCCGACCTCGAAGGGGTTGGTGTCGTACGAGATGTCGTTGCCCCAGGAGAGGATGCCGGCCTCGATGCGGCGGATGTGGCAGGGCCCGATGACGCGGATGTCGTGGGCCTCGCCCGCCTGCAGGACGGCGTCCCACAGCTTCATCCCGTCGCGGCTGGCGTTGCGCAGGTAGATCTCGTAGCCGACCTCGGCCGAGAACCCGGTGCGCGACACCACCACGTCCATCCCGTCGAGCTCGCGCTCGACGGCGTAGTAGTAGGGGATGTCCAGGATCGACTCGTCGAAGAGGTCGACCAGGACCTTGGTCGAGCGGGGGCCCTGGATCTGGACCGGTCCGACGTCGGGCTCGGTGATCGTCACGTCCATGCCCAGCCCGTGCGCGAGCCCCTTGGCCCACAGCAGCACGTCGCTGTCCGCCAGCGACAGCCAGAAGTGGTTCTCGCCGAGGCGCAGCAGCACCGGGTCGTTGATGATGCCGCCGTCCTCGGCGGTCACGAACACGTACTTGCACTGCCCGACCCGGCACTTGGACAGGTCGCGCGGCACCAGCATGTTCGTGAACTCGAAGGCGTCCGGCCCGGTGATCTCGACCTGCTTCTCGACGCCGACGTCCCACAGCGTCACGGCCTCGAGCAGGTGCCAGTACTCGCCCACCGGGTCGCCGTAGTTCCGTGGGTGGTAGGTGTGGTTGTAGACGCTGTAGAGGTGGACCCCGTGCTGCCGTGAGGCGTAGAAGAACGGGGACTTCCGGATCCGTGGGTACTGGAGGATTCCGGGGTTCGGATTGACGGCCATGGTTGTGCCCTCCCGCGGGCGCCGTTGCCTGTTGCGTATTGCACAACCGACTGCGCTGTGCGCAACGACACTGTGGCGGATGCGAGCCGCCGCGTCAAGCACTCATGTCCACAATCGAAGGAACGTGCCGGAACCGACCTTCGGCGTGACGTAGGTCGTCTTCGCCGGGAGCACGACGCCCCGGTCGGCCAGCCCTTCGACGGCGGTGACCGGGATCGGATGCAGCACCCGCCGGGGATCGTCCTCCGGCGGTGCCGCTGCCAGCAGCTCGTCGGGCGAGGTGGCCGGGTGAGCGGTGGGGCGGTGGTACGCGGACAGCCGCAGCTGGTCGTCGGGGAAGACGATCCCCAGCAGCCTCGGCTCGGGACCGTCCTCCGACGTCCGGGCGAGCCGGGCCATCGCGATGCATCGGTGGTGCCCGTCGATGACGTACAGCTGCTGGACCGCGGCGGTCGCGTGGCGCAGCCGCGTGCGCATGTCCGGCGACGCGACGGGCCACACGCGGTGATCGACCCCGTCGTGGCCGCGGAAGGCGAGGGCCGGCTCGGCCGCCGCGACCTCGTCCAGCAGGGCCGCCAGCTCGGGATGGCCGTGGACGGCCAGGCTCACGGGGCTGGCGCTCAGGGCGAGGGCCCGGTGTGTCCGCGCCACCTCGCGCGCCAGGTCGGGGGACGTGGCCTCGTGGGGGCGGACCCGGCCGGCGGTGTAGGCGCCGATCGGCACCTCCCCGACCAGGCCGCGTTGTCGGTGCTCGCCCTCACGGAGCTCGTGGACGGCGAACGTCGGCTCCGGCAGGGCACGGAAGACCCCCTCGGCGATCCAGCGGCGGACCAGGTCGGCACCCGCGTGGCTGGCCGGGTCCTCGGCCTCCCGGGCCGCGAGGTCGACGCGGAGGAAGCTGTGCGGGTGCTCGTCGAGCAGCTGCTGGCGCGCTCGCGGGGTCAGCACGTCGTGGGCCGGAGCGGCGACCTCCCCCGCGAGGTCGGGTCGGACCACGTGCAGCCGCGTGGGTCGCAGGAGGTTCACGACCCGGCGAAGCCGAGTCGTCGGGAGATCTCCTCGGCCGCGTCGATCGTGCGTCGACCCAGTGCCGGCAGGTGCTCGGGCGTCAGGCGGTAGGACGGCCCGGACACCGAGACGCAGGCGGCCACCGACCCGTCATGGCCCCAGATGGGGGCGGCGACGGCGTTGAGTCCCTCCTCGAGCTCCTCCTCGGTCGAGGCGTAGCCGTCCCGGTGCACGGCCTCGAGCTGGGCACGGAGGCGGTCCGGGTCGGTGATCGTCGACGAGGTGAGCCGTTCGAGCGGTGCGGCGAGGACCTCGTCCCGGACGCGGGGCGGCAGGTGGGCGAGGAAGACCTTGCCGCTGGAGGTGGCGTGCAGCGCCGTGTGCCGACCCAGCCAGTTGACGCTGACCAGCTGGGACGACAGCTTGTACTCGGCGATGTGCACGACGTCGCCGGACTCCAGGACCGCGAGGTGCACCGTCTCGTCGGCGTCGCGGCTCAGCTCCTCGCAGGCGGCCCGGGCCGATTCCGTGAGGTCACGCGAGCCGCGCACGGCCGCGGCCATGCGCACCAGCGAGAACCCGAGCCGGTAGCCCTGGGTCGTGGCGTCCTGTTCGACGATGCCGCGGCGCTCGAGGGTCGCCAGCAGTCGGAACGCGGTCGACTTGTGGGTCCCGAGCTCCCGGGCGATCTCGCTGACCCGCGCCAGCCCATCTCGCCCCAGGATCTCCATGACCGTCACCGCGCGGTCGACCGACTGCACGGTCGCGGCGCTGCCATTCCGGGTTGC
>CAZDIF010000220.1:0-4869 GCA_964505365.1 uncultured Actinomycetota bacterium | reverse complement strand
CACCGTGTACGAGGACGTGGCGTTCGGGCCCGCCAACGCCGGCCTGCGCGGCGACGACCTCGACGCCGCCGTCGACCGGGCGCTCGCGGCGGTCGGGATGGGCGACGCCCGGCACCGCGCCCCGCACCACCTCTCCGGCGGCGAGCGGCGGCGGGTGGCGATCGCGACCGTGCTGGCCATGCAGCCCAGCCTCCTGGTCCTCGACGAGCCCACCGCGCAGCTCGACCCGATGGCGCAGCGCGAACTGACCGACCTGCTGCTCGGCCTCGACGTCACCCAGGTGGTGGTCACCCACGACCTGCCGCTCGCCCTGGAGCTCTGCCCCCGGGCGGTGATCGTCGACGACGGCCGGGTCGTCGCCGACGGCGCGACCGCGGACCTGCTGGCCGACGAGGACCTGCTGGCGGCCCATCGGTTGGTGCTGCCGTTCGGGTTCTCGCCGCGGGCTGTGGCGTCGCCTCGCTGAGCCATCCACCGGGCCGCCGGCTCCGAACTCCTCGTGACCACCGGCACCGATCCCGGAGCGAGGAATGAACGCCAGGAACTTCTCCACGGCCTTTGGAGCCGTGTACGTGATCGTCGGACTGCTCGGGTTCGCCGTCACCGGCTTCAGCGGCTTCGCCGCCACCGAGGGCAGCCAGCTGCTGCTGTTCGACGTCAACCCCCTGCACAACGTCGTCCACCTGCTGGTGGGCGGCGGCCTGCTCGCCGGGGCGTCCCAGGGCGAGTCGGGCGCCCGGACCATCGCCCTGCTGGTCGGCGCCGTGTACGCCCTCGTGGGGGTGCTCGGGTTCGTGATCCAGGACACCAGCGCGAACATCCTCGCGCTCAACGTCTGGGATCACCTCCTGCACCTCGCAACCGCCGGGTTCGCGTTCCTGGCGGTCAGCACGGGACGGACCGTCGCCGCGAAGGCCTGACCGAACGACCGGGCCGGCTGGATCATCCGGCCAGCCGGCCCACCAGGTCCTCGAGCATCTGGCGGCACGCGGCCATCTGGTCGAGGGCGATCCACTCGTCGGGTCGGTGCGCGACCTCGATCCTTCCGGGCCCGCACACGACCGTCGACCAGCCGAGCTGCTGGAACCGTGAGGCATCCGTGCCGAACGGCGCCGTCCGTGCCGGTGCCGTGGTCCCGGTCAACCGACGCACCAGCGCCTCGGCCTCGCCGTCCTCCTCGCGATGGAACGCCGGCAGCAGTGATGCCTCCTCGACCTTCAGGTCGGCGTCGGGGCAGGTGCGGCACAGCTCGGGGACGAGCTGCTCGCGGGCCCACGCCTCGATCCGCTCGGCCAGCTCGGGGCCGTCCTCGCTGGGCAGCGCCCGGTACTCGAACGTGACCGCGCACCGGTCGGGGATGATGTTGATGGCGGTGCCGCCCTGGATCATCGCGACGTTGAACGTCGTGTGGGGCGGGTCGAAGGCGGGGTCGACGTCCCCGACGAGGTCCGCCGCCACGTCGGCGACGTGCGCGGCCAGGCGTGCGCCCGCCACGACGGCGTTGGCGCCGTGCTGCGGCTGCGACGAGTGGCCGCCGAGCCCGGTGAACGTGTAGGTGAACGACCGCACCGACTTGTGCGCGGTGACGGGTTCCAGGGAGGTCGGCTCGCCGACGATCACCGCGTCGGGGGCCACGCCGGCGTCGGCCATCGCGGGGGCGAGCGTCGCCGCGCCGACCGCGCCGATCTCCTCGTCGTGGCTGAGCGCGAGCCACACCGGGGCCGTGAGGTCGGCCGCCGCCAGCGTCGGGGCGACCGCGAGGCAGCAGGCGAGGAAGCCCTTCATGTCCACCGCCCCGCGCCCGACGACCCGGTCGTCCACCCGGGTGAGCGTGAACGGGTCGTGCGTCCACTCCTGCCCGTCGACGGGCACGCAGTCGGTGTGGCCCGACAGGACCACGCCGCCCGGCGCGTCGGGACCGAACCGGACGACGAGGTTGGCCTTGCGGCCGCTGTCGTCGGGGACGCGGAAGGAGTCGTCGGCCAGGCCCGCCAACTGTTCCTCCACGAGGTCGAGCAGGGGCAGGTTGGACTCGCGCGAGGTCGTGTCGACGGCGACGAGCCGGGCGAGCAGGTCGAGGACGTCGTCCATGGGGCCTCCGGGGTCGGGTGCGAGGTCTACCGTGTCGGTCCGCACATCGCGAGGGACCCCGTGCTCGTCGCCACCTGGAACGTCAACTCCCTGCGCGCCCGGATGCCGCGCGTGGAGGAGTTCCTCGACCGTCACCTGCCCGGCGTCGTCCTGCTGCAGGAGACCAAGACTGCCCCCGATCAGTTCCCCCACCTCGAACTGCAGGCGGCCGGGTACACGGCCGTCGACGCCTCCGTCGGTCGGTGGGCGGGGGTGGCGGCGCTGGTCCGCGACGGCCACGAGGTCGGTGCGCACCAGGTTGGACTGCCGGGCTCGCCCGTGCCGGAGGAGGCCCGCTGGGTCGAGGTGGTCGTCGACGGCGTCACCTTCGTCAGCGTCTACGTCGTCAACGGCCGCCACCCCGCGGACCCGATGTTCCCGGTGAAGCTCGAGTTCCTCGATCGGATGGCGGACCGGCTGGCCGACCTGCGGCGCGCGGGACCGGTGGTGCTCGGCGGCGACCTCAACATCGCCCCGGCCGACGTCGACGTCTACGACCCGGCGGCCTTCGTGGGGTCGACCCACGTGACCGACGACGAGCGCGACCGGCTGCAGGCCATGCTGGACGGCGAGCGGGGGAGCGAGCCCGACTTCGTGGACGCCTACCGGCACTGCCATCCCGACGAGGTCGGGTTCACGTGGTGGGACTACCGCGCCGGCCACTTCCACCGCGGGATGGGGCTGCGGATCGACCTGTTCCTGGTGTCCGCCGACCTCGCCGGCGGCATCGGGGCGTGCGGGATCGACCGGTCGTTCCGCAAGGGGCCGAAGCCGTCCGACCACGCGCCCCTCCTGCTGGAGCTCGACCTCGTCACGTCCGCCACTTGATCGAGCAGCCCATCGACGGACGGTGGGGCTCGGGCACCTCCTCGCCGACCAGCACCTTCTCGATGGCGGCGCGCAGGTCGTCACCGGTGACGGGGACGTCGTTGCCGGGCGTCGACCCGTCCATCGCCCCGCGGTAGGCCAGCGTGCGGGCCGGCCCGTACAGGAAGAAGTCGGGGGTGCACGCGGCGTTGTAGGCACGGCCGACCGACTGGTCCTCGTCGATCGCGTACGGGAACGACCAGCCGGCGCGGCGGGCCTGGTCGCGCAGGCCGTCGGGGCCGTCGTCCGGGTACGCCTCGGCGTCGTTCGAGCAGATGCCGACGAAGGCCACGTCCCGGTCGGCGAGGTCGTGCACCAGCCGTCCGAGCTGCTGCTCGACGTGCCGCACGTACGGGCAGTGGTTGCAGAGGAACATGACGACGAGCGCGGTGGCGTCGATGTCGTCGAGGGCGACCCGTCCACCGTCGATCGTCGGGAGGTCGAAGTCGGGCGCCGGGGTGCCCAGTGGGACCATGAGTGAGTCGACGGCCATGGCGGTGCTCCTCGTGTGCGGGGACGACACCACGACGATAACGGCCGGCGCCCGCGTCGAGGCAGCCGCTCCCGGCCGTTAGACTCGCCGCGCCGGGCCCGCCCCGGCCCCGACCTCCCGCACGACGGGCCCGCGCTGCGGCGCGACGAGCCCACAAGGAAGGTGCGTGTAGTGCGTTCCCGACTGCTGGCCGCCCTGGCCGCCCTCGTGGTGCTCGCCGCCGGATGCGGCGTCGTGCCCGCGTCCGCGGCGGCGATCGTCGGGGGCGAGCGCGTCCCGATGGACGAGCTCTCACGGCTGGCGACCGCCCGGCTCGAGGGGTTGGGCCTCGAGGGCCGGGACCTCCAGATCGCCGAGCAGGCCCGCGAGCTGGGCCTGCTGACCGACACGACGGTGCGCGAGGGCGTCAGCCAGGCCATCAACCAGGGCCAGGTCGCCCAGGACGCCCTGCCGAGCCTGCCCGAGGAGGTCGTCGATTCGCTGTACGCGGCCGAGCAGCAGGCCCTCGGCGACGGGTACGACGACGCACTGGAGGAGCTGCGCGTCGACGAGGAGGCGTGGCGGGAGCTCTACGGGCGCGCGGCCGAGGTGATCGTGGCCGGCATCCTGTTCTTCGGCCAGCAGCAACAGCAGCCGGACCAGGTCCCGCTGGCCCAGAGCGCGTACGTCGGCATCGTCCAGCGGACCACGCTGTCCGAGCTGGTGTCCGTGGAGCTGACACGGCAGCAGTTCAAGGCGCTGGGGCTGGAGCTGTCCGAGGGCGACCTCGAGACGCAGGAGCAGGCGATCGTGTCCTCCTTCGAGGACGAGGAGGCGTTCCAGGCCGCGCTGGACCGGTTCGGCTACCCGACCAAGCGCGACTTCGACGAGCTCGTCGTCGCCCACGCCGTCCGCAGCAACGCCCTCCAGCAGCCGGACAACGCCGACGACGTCGCGGCGCTCGACCCCATCGAGGTCGAGATCCCCGAGCGCTTCGGCACGTGGGACCCGACCCAGCAGCGGGTCGTCGAGCCCGAGGCCTGACGGCCACCCCTCATGGCTGACCCGCGCCTGGTCCTGATCGAGACCTCCGCGGCCCTCCCCGGGCTGCTGCCACCTCCGGCGTACGAGGCCCTGCGCGAGGTCCGCCGCATCGTCGCGCGCGACCCGGAGACCCACCCCAGCGTCCCCGCGCTGCGGGCGGGAGGCTTCGAGGTGGAGGTGGCCGAACCGGCGCCCGCCGAGTCGGTCCGCGGCATGAACCTGCTGTCGGCCGGGGGCATGGGCGAGGACGTGCGCCTCGCCCGGGGCCTGCTCACGGCGACCGAGGACGGCGACGTCGCGTACGTGATGGGGCCGGGCGACGAGGGGTTCGGGCGGACCGTCGGCATCGAGGTCGC
>CAZDIF010000219.1:0-4872 GCA_964505365.1 uncultured Actinomycetota bacterium | reverse complement strand
GTGGTCACGACGCCGCCAGCAAGGCCGCCATCGTCGCGTCGCTGGCCTTCGACACGAAGGTCCAGTCCGACGACGTGTTCCGCGAGGGCATCGAGCGCGTCAACCCGGTCGACATCGACGTCGCCACGCGCCTCGGCTACGTCGTCAAGCTCCTGGCCATCATCACCGAGGTCGGCGACGACGACGTCGCCGTCCGGGTGCACCCGACCTTCCTGCCCAGGGAGCACCCGCTGGCCGCGGTCCGCGAGGCGTTCAACGCCATCTACGTCGAGGCGGACTTCGCCGGCGAGCTGATGTTCTACGGCCGTGGTGCCGGGTCCTGGCCGACGGGGTCGGCGGTCGTCGGCGACCTCGTCGATGTCGCCCGCAACGTCCTGCAGACGGCTCGCGGTCCGGTGGAGTCCCAGCACCGTGCCAAGCGGATCCACCGCATCGAGGAACTGCGGACCCAGTACTACGTGCTGCTCGACGTGGAGGACCAGCCGGGCGTGCTGGCCACCGTCGCGCACGTCTTCGGCGACCACGGCGTGTCGATCGCGCAGGTGTGGCAGCACGGCGACGACGACCATGTCCAACTGGTGCTGGTGACGCACCGAGCGACCGAGCAGGACCTCCGCGACACGGTCGAGTCCCTCAAGGGCACCGACGGCGTCCGCGATGTCGTGAACGTCCTCCGCGTGGAGGCCGAGATCTTCAGTTGAGGCGCGACCGCGTAGCCTGCTCCGCGCCGCCGTCCAGCCGGCCAAGGAGCTCGTGATGGCGCACGTGTGGCGCGGGGTGCTCGCCGAGTACCGCGACCGGATGCCGGTCTCGGACGACACGCCGATCGTGACGCTGCGCGAGGGCGGCACGCCGCTGATCCACGCCGAGCGCCTGTCGGAGCTGACCGGCTGCGAGGTGCACCTGAAGTTCGACGGCGTCAACCCGACCGGGTCGTTCAAGGACCGCGGGATGACGCTGGCGATCACCAAGGCTGTCGAGCAGGGCGCCAAGGCAGTCATCTGCGCCTCCACCGGCAACACCTCCGCCTCGGCAGCCGCGTACGCCGGCAAGGCCGGCCTCCTCTGCGGCGTCGTCGTGCCGGCGGGCAAGATCGCGCTCGGCAAGATGGCGCAGGCGCTGGTCCACGGCGCCCGGGTCATCCAGATCGACGGCAACTTCGACCAGGCCCTGCAGATCTGCCGCACCCTCGACGAGAAGTACCCGGTCGAACTGGTCAACAGCCTCAACCCCTTCCGGATCGAGGGGCAGAAGTCCGGTGCCTTCGAGGTGTGCGACCAGCTGGGGCGGGCGCCTGACGTTCACGTCATGCCGGTCGGCATCGCCGGCAACATCACCGCCTACTGGCAGGGCTACCGCGAGTACCACGCCGACGGGCAGGTCGACCGGCTGCCGGTGCTGCGCGGCTACCAGGCCGCCGGCGCGGCGCCGATCGTCGAGGGCCGGGTCATCGAGAACCCCCAGACGATCGCCACCGCCATCCGGATCGGCAACCCGGCCTCGTGGGACCGCGCCGTCGCCGCGGCCGGGGAGTCGGGCGGGTCGATCCGGTCGGTGACCGACCGGGAGATCCTCGCCGCCTACCGCGACATCGCCCACGACGGGGTGTTCGCCGAGATGGCGTCGGCCTCGTCCGTCGCCGGGCTGGTGCAGCTGCACGAGGCCGGCGAGCTCGAGCCGGGCCAGACCGTCGTCTGCATCCTCACCGGCCACGGACTGAAGGACCCCGACTGGGCGATCGCCGGGGCACAGCAGCCCGACACCATCACGGCCGACGTCGACGCAGTGGCCGAGCGCCTGGAGCTGACGTGACCGCGCCGGACCCTGACGCGGCACTGGCGGCCGTCCGCGTGCCGGGCACCACCGCCAACCTCGGACCGGGCTTCGACGCCCTCGGCCTCGCGCTCGGCCGCCACCTCGTCGCCGTGGCCGGGCCCCGCGGCGACGTCGTCGTCACCACCGAGGGTGAGGGCGCCGACGACGTGCCGTCCGACGAGACCAACCTCGTCTGGACCAGCCTCGTGGCGTTCTGCGAGGAGCTCGAGGTCGACGTGCCCGAGGTGTCGCTGCACGTGCGCAACGACCTGCCGCTGGAACGCGGGCTCGGATCGTCGTCCGCCGCGATCGTCGCCGGCCTCGCACTCGGGCGGGCCCTGACCGAGGCCCCCGTGGGCGACCTCGACCTGGTCCGGCTCGCCGACCGGATCGAGGGCCACCCGGACAACGTCGCACCGGCCGTGCTCGGCGGGTTCGTCGCCTGCACCACCACGACCGACGGGGAGCTCGTGGTCCGGCGCGCCCAGCCCGACCCGCGCATTGCCGTGCTGACGGCCGTGCCCGAGACCCGGCAGAACACCCACGCCGCGCGGGGTGTGCTGCCGGACGGGCTGTCCCGGGCCGATGCCGCCACCCAGGCCGCACGGGCCGTGCACGTCGCCGGGGGAGTGGTCGGAACCTGGTCGGCCGCGGCCGACGCCGTCGAGGACCGGCTCCACGAGCCCCCGCGGCTGCAGGCCATGCCGGGCTCGGCCGAGGTGCTCGCGGGCTGGCGGGACGCGGGGCTGCAGGCCTGGCTGTCGGGTGCGGGCCCCACGGTGGCGGCACTGGTCCGCCGCGCGGATGCCGAGCAGCAGGAGGCAGCGATCGCACTCGCCCGCCGTGCCGGGTTCGATCCCCGCGTGCTGCCGCTCGACCTGGCCGGCGCCGTGGCGTGCACCGCCGGCCGGTGTGCGATCGCCGGTCCCGACGGGTGCGCCGACTGCCCGCGTCAGGCACTATGCTGATGGCGTCCGCCGCACCGTTCGGATTGCGGCACGCCTCGGCCCAGGGGCCATCACCATCGCGTTGCCACGACCGGCACATGGAACCGACTGGTCACGTGCGCTCCGCCGCGCACGACCGGGAGCAGATCACCCGTGAAGCTCTTCCTCGACACGGCCAACATCGACGACATCGCCCGCATCAACCGCTGGGGCGTGCTCGACGGTGTGACGACCAACCCGACCCTCGCGGGCAAGGAGGGCAAGGACTTCGCCTCCATGATCAAGGAGATCTGTGCCGAGGTCGACGGCCCCGTGTCGGCCGAGGTGGTCTCCACCGACGCCGACGAGATGGTCGACGAGGGCCGCAAGCTCGCCCAGATCGCCGACAACGTCGTCGTGAAGGTGCCGCTGATCGCCGAGGGCCTCGCCGCCACGTCGCGGCTGACCGCCGAGGGCATCGCCACCAACGTGACGCTGTGCTTCTCGCCGACGCAGGCCATCCTCGCCGCCCGGGCGGGGGCGACGTTCGTGTCACCGTTCCTCGGCCGGGTCGACGACATCGCCAACGACGGCATCGGGCTGCTGCAGGAGATCTGCGACATCTTCCGCACGCAGGGCTACGAGACCGAGGTGCTGGCTGCCTCCCTGCGCTCGCCGCAGCACGTCGCCCAGGCTGCCCGTGCCGGCGCCCACGTGGCCACGCTGCCCGTGAAGGTCTTCGAGCAGATGGTCACCCATCCCCTGACCGACGCCGGCCTCGACCGCTTCCTCGCGGACTGGAAGGCCTACCAGGACGCCCTCGGTTCCTGACCCGGGGCATCCCCCGACCGTTCCCGACTGCCGCTCCCGCGCGGCGTCCCACACACGCATGTCCCGAAGGTCACCACGATGGATCGAAGCGTCCTCGAGAACAAGTCCCTGGCCGAGCTGAAGGAGATTGCCTCCGCGCTCGATCTCAGCGGATACACCCGGATGAAGAAGGCCGACCTGGTCGACCTCATCATTGGCACCGCCAACCAGTCGACCTCCAACGGCGAGCAGTCCACGTCCGACGACACGGACACCGACGACCGCGCATCGGACGACCGCGAGCAGCGCGACGAGGGCGGGCGCGACCGCGGTGACCAGTCCGGCGGCGACCGTCGTGACGGCGATCGCGATCACGGCGGACGCGGCGACGGCGGGCGCAACAAGCAGCGCCGACGCAGCAAGGGCGGCAACGGTCGGGGCGACGACCTCGCCGACGCCGAGGTCCGTGAGGGCGTGCTGGACCTGCTGCCCGAGGGCTACGGGTTCCTGCGCACCACCGGGTACCTGTCGGGGGCCAAGGACGTCTACGTCAGCCAGTCGTACGTGCGGCGGTTCCACCTGCGCCGCGGCGACCTCGTGTCGGGGCCGATCCGCTCGAACAACCGGGGCAACGACAAGTTCCCCGCACTCGCCCGGGTCGAGACCGTCGAGGGCCTCGACATCGACGAGCACATGGCCCTGCGGCGCCCCGACTTCCGCGACCTCACCCCCCTGTTCCCGAACGACCGGTTCGACCTCGAGACCGGCGACGACTCGCCGCTGTCGATGCGGATCGTCGACCTGCTGGCCCCGATCGGCAAGGGCCAGCGTGGCCTCGTCGTGTCGCCGCCCAAGGCCGGCAAGACGACGATCCTCCGCCAGCTCGCCCAGGCGGTCGAGTCCAACGACCCCGACGCCGAGCTGCTGGTCCTCCTCGTCGACGAGCGCCCCGAGGAGGTGACCGAGTTCGAACGGTCGACCTCCGGCGAGGTGATCTCGTCGACGTTCGACCGGCCAGCCGACGACCACACCCAGGTCGCCGAGCTCGCGCTCGAGCGCGCCAAGCGGCTGGTCGAACGGGGGCGCGACGTCGTCGTGCTGCTCGACTCGATCACCCGCCTGGCCCGCGCCTACAACCTGGCTGCCCCGGCGTCCGGTCGCGTGCTGTCCGGCGGGCTCGACTCCGCCGCGCTGTACCCGCCCAAGCGCTTCTTCGGGGCCGCCCGCAACCTCGAGGAGGGTGGGTCGCTGACGATCATCGCGACCGCCCTGGTCGAGACCGGGTCCAAGCTGGATGAGGTGATCTTCGAGGAGTTCAAGG
>CAZDIF010000218.1:0-4883 GCA_964505365.1 uncultured Actinomycetota bacterium | reverse complement strand
CTGTGCGGGCCGACGCACGACTGGCGCAGCTGGACCTTCGACCTCGACCCCGGCGGCGTCGACCCCGTGCTGGGCATCCCGCGGCTGCGCGACGCCTACCTCGCCCGGTTCCCCGACTACCCGAAGGGCATCACCGTCCCGGCGATCGTCGACGTGCCGAGCGGCCAGGTGGTCACCAACGACCACCCGCAGATGACGCTGGACCTGTCCACCGAGTGGGTCGACCACCACCGCGACGGCGCCCCGGACCTGTTTCCGTCAGACCGCCGCGAGGAGATCCTCGAGGTCGCCGATTCGTTCTACGCGGACGTGAACGACGGCGTCTACAAGGCCGGGTTCGCCGGGCGACAGGAGGCCTACGAGCGGGCCCACGACGCGCTGTTCGCCCGGCTCGACCAGCTGTCGGAGCGGCTCGAGCGCCAGCGCTACCTCGTCGGCGACACCATCACCCACGCCGACGTGCGCCTGTTCACCACGCTGGCCCGGTTCGACGCCGTCTACCACGGCCACTTCAAGTGCAACCGCCACAAGCTCACGGAGCTGCCGGTGCTGTGGGCCTACGCCCGCGACCTGTTCCAGACCCCCGGGTTCGGGGACACGCTGCACTTCCCGCAGATCAAGGAGCACTACTACGTCGTCCACGCCGACGTGAACCCGACGCAGGTGGTGCCGCGGGGGCCGGCGCTGGCCAACTGGGCCGAGCCGCACCACCGCGAGGAACTGGGCGGCTCGCCCTTCGGTGACGGCACCCCGCCGCCGCCCCCGCCGCCGTCCGAGCGGGTGCCCGACGAGGCCAACCCGGCGCTCGCACGGCTGCGGGGCTGACCGGGCCGAGCGTCAGGGCATCCGCAGGTACAGGACGGTGCCGATGAGGGCCGGCCGCTCGCTGTCCTCGATCTCGACGGTCGCCTCGACGTGCATGAGGCGGCCGCCGCCCTTCTCCTCGGTGCGCACCAGCCTCGCCGTCGTGCGGATGCGGCTGCCGACCGGCACGGGGGAGGTCATCCGCAGCCGGTCGATGCCGTAGTTGATGCCCATGGAGGCGTCGGTCACCTCGACCATCCCGCCGATCATCACCGGCAGCAGCGACAGGGTCAGGTAGCCGTGGGCGATGGTCGTCCCGAACGGGCCGTCCGCGGCGCGCTCCGGGTCGACGTGGATCCACTGGTGGTCACCGGTGGCGTCCGCGAACTGGTCGACCATCTCCTGGGTGACGGTCATCCACTCGGAGGTGCCGAGGTCCACGTCGGCGGCGTCGACGAGCTCGGCCATGGTGAACGAGACGGGCATCGTGTCCGGGTCCTTGTCGTTGGCGTGAGGACCCGCATCATTGCAGCATCAACCGTCCGTGGCCACGTCGAAGCGTTCGAGCTCGTGGATGCCGAGCGGCGTGGAGGCCTCGTCGATCCCGGCGCGCCGGACCTCGTCGATGGGCAGCCGGGCCATCCGCCGACCGAGGCCGTGGCGGTGGCTGACGAGGACCTCGTGGACGTCCCCGTCCGGGTCGGCGACGAGGCCGAGGATCTCGCCGACCCGGCTGACGGCCACCTCGGACCAGCCGAGCAGCCGCGAGCCCTCGCGCAGGGCCGTCTCGCCCTCCGGCAGTCGTTCGCGGATGCGGGCCGCGACGCCCAGCTCGCCGGCCATGCCGGGAGACATCAGGGCCATGAAGAACACCTGCACGCCGCTGACCGGCCAGCGCGGATGGTCGGGCAGCTCGTCCTCGCGCATGCCCGGGATCATGTCGGCGGTCTGGTAGCCGGACGGCCACGGGGCCGTGGCGTGCAGCACCAGGACGTGGTCGTCGTCCTCGCCGCCGCGGGACAGCTCCTGCACGGGCACGAGTCGTGGCCACTCCCAGTGGTGGACCGGCTGCACGCCGACGTGGCTGACGTGGTGCAGGTCCGGGGTGACCGTGGCCCGGTCGATCGAGCCCAGCACCTCCCCGTCCTCGTCGTGGACCTCGTCACCGACGCGGATGGGCAGTCGGTCGGCCGGGAGGTCCCGGAGGGTGGTGTCCAGGCTGCTCATGGGGGTGGTCCCTTCGACGACGTGGAGGGGTTCCTCGACGACGAACGGCGGCGGGAGCGCGTCGTGGACGGTGCTGGGATCCACGATATCGCAGTCCGGCAGGCGGCTCAGGAGGTCTCGCGGTGCACGCGGGTGGCGGCCGACTGGTCGCGGGGGAGCAGCAGCATGTGGTCGACGTTGACGTGCGGGGGCCGGGTGACCGCCCACGTGATGGCGTCGGCCACGTCGTCGGCCGACAGCGGGGTCATGCCCTCGTACACCGCCGCCGCCCGCTCCTCGTCGCCGCGGAAGCGCACGACCGAGAACTCGGTCTCGACCAGCCCCGGCGCGATCTCGGTCACCCGGACGGGCCGGCCGAGCAGCTCGTGGCGGAGCACGTCCCGGACGGCGTGGACACCGAACTTGGCGGCGTTGTAGCCCCCGCCGCCGGGGTAGGCCTCGATCCCGGCGATCGACCCGACGACCACGACGTGTCCGTTGCCGGAGTCGGCCAGCTTCGGCAGCAGTGCCCGGGTCATCCGGACCACGCCCAGCACGTTGGTGTCGTACATCGCCTGCCAGTCGTCCAGCCGGGCCTCCTCGACCGGCTCCTTCCCGATGGCCCCGCCGGCGTTGTTGACCAGCACGTCGACGGACTCGAGCTTGTCGCAGAAGGCCGTGACGGACGCGTCGTCGGTGACGTCGAGCTCCCCGTGCGCGGCGCCGATCTCCGCCCCCAGCGACCGGAGGCGGTCGACCCGCCGGGCGCCCAGCACGACCTGGAACCCGGCGGCGGCCAGCTGCCGCGCCGTCGCCGCGCCGATGCCCGACGACGCTCCCGTCACCACCGCCGTGCGTGCCATCGTCTGGACCTCCTGCTCGTGACCCGTCGCGGGGAAGGCAATCACACCAGCAGGCGAGGTGACGGCCGAGCGTCGGTCTCGGCGTAGTGCTCCCAGGCGGCGCTGAGGCGGTGCACGCCCTCGGTGATGGTCGCCTCGGGCCGCACGAAGGCCATGCGCAGGGCGCGGCGGTTGCCGTCGTCCACCGACAGGGACGGGCCCGGGGTGATGATGACCCCGTGCTGGCGGGCGGTGTCGGCGAACTCGACGGCGTTGCCGTCGGGCAGCGTGGCCCAGACGCACACGCCACCCCCGGGCCGCAGCACGTCCCAGGTGGGCAGCTGCTCGGCGAGCAGGTCGCACAGGAGGTCCCGGCGTGGCGCCATCTCCGCGCGCCGGGCGGCCAGGATCGCGTCGAGGTCGTCGTAGAGGCGGCTGACGACGTACTGGTCCAGCACCGGGCTGCCGAGGTCGGCGACGGTCTTGGTCGACAGCATGCGGGTCGTCCAGGCCTCGGGCGCCCGGACCCAGCCGACCCGCAGGCCCGCCCAGAGCACCTTCGACGCCGACCCGAGGGTGTGCACCGAGGGCGTCCGGGCGTAGGCGGCGACGGGCGGCGGCAGGTCGACGTCGTCGAGGGCGGTGTCGGCCAGCGTGAGGTCCTCGATGACGGTCAGCCCCGTGCGGTCGGCCAGCTCGGCGAGCTCGCGCCGCCGCTCGTCGGACAGCACCGCCCCGGTGGGGCTGTGGAAGTGGGGGGAGAGGAACACCAGCCGGGCCCGGGTGCGCTCGGCGAGGTCGGCCAGCAGGTCGACGCGTGCGCCGTGCTCGTCCACGGGCAGCGGCACCGACTGGGCGGCGAACCGGCGGAAGACGTCGAGGGCCCCGGGGAAGGTGGGGCTCTCGACGAGGACCGTGTCGCCGGGCTCGACGAGCTGCCGGGCCACCAGCGACAGCGCCTGGTGCGCCCCGTTGGTCAGTACCACCTGGTCGGCGTGCGTCGGGAGCCCCTGCTGCCCGTACCGGCGGGCGATCTGCTCGCGCAGCACGGCCAGCCCGTGCGGGACGTACCCGTGGTGGCCGAGCAGGTGGGCGAGCTCGCCCTCGGACAGGTTCGCGAGCACCGAGCCGACCGCCGGCACGGCCGGGCTGGCCGCCACCGACAGGTCGATGACGTCCTCGTTGGGGGCCGCGGACGGCGGCGTGGTCGGCATGCCCGCCTCGGCCCCGGGGCTGAGGAACAGCTCGCCGGTGGCCACGGCGTCCACACCCTCGCGGGTGGGCTCCCGGGGCCGGCGCACCCAGGTGCCGGACCCCTGCCGGCTCTCCAGCCAGCCCTCGACCTTCAGGCGGTCGTAGGCGGCGACCACCGTCGAGCGGCTGACGGCGAGCTCGCGCGCCAGCGTGCGCTCGGGCGGCAGGACAACTCCCTGGGCGATCTCGCCGCGGTCGACCGCGTGGCGCAGCGCGTCGGCCAGGCGCAGGTACAGCGGGCCCCCGCCGGCGAGCGCTCCCTCGAGCATCCCGGCGAGATGCGGTCCATCCTCACGTATTGGATGGTCCAATAGAAGTCCAATCTGGTGCTTGCAACAGTAGACGGGGGCCGTCCTCTGCAGTATTGTAGGGGGTGTTCGGCAGCCGGACTTCAAATGGACGGCGGTTGGACCGAGAAACACCTGACAACTTCATCGTGGTACGCGGAGCACATGGCCCTCCCACCATGCCGCGTACCTGCTCGGAACACGCCGACCCTCTCTCCCGCTCCCTCTCGTGGGTCGGCACCAGGAGCTCGTCGTTCTCTCCCGCTCGAGAGCTCCGGTTCTGAATCCGAGCCCCAACACCCCCCGGCCCTCCCACCGGGGGGTGTTTTCTTTGCCCGGACCCGGGGTGCCGGAGTGGGTAGCGTCGTCCGACAAGACGAGGAGGAAGGTCCGTGGTGGTCGACGCCGTCGTCGTGGGGGCCGGCCCCAACGGCCTGGCCGCGGCCGTCACCCTCGCCCGCCAGGGCTTCACGGTCACCGTCCTCGAGGG
>CAZDIF010000217.1:0-4896 GCA_964505365.1 uncultured Actinomycetota bacterium | reverse complement strand
CGGGCCGGATCTCCGGATTCGCCTCGGGGGGATCGAAGGAGTCGAGGTCGCGACGGGACACGCCGCAACGGTACCCGCCCCCGGGGACCCCTCACCCCCGAGCCCCAGCGAGGTGTGCACCGAGACCCCGGGGAAACCGCGCAAACCGTGCACACCTCACCAACACCCCCAAGGTGTGCACCGAGGCCCGGGGGGAATCCGCGCAAACGGTGCACGCCTCGACGAGAAGCCGCGAGCGGGCCGAGCAGAGCGGATCCTCGTAGCGCGACTCTCAAGCGGAGCGGAGCCCCCTCAGGGGCGAGCACCAAGGAGGAGCGCGAAGAGGATCCGCCCCGAGGCCCGCGGACCCCGCGTCAGATCGGCGGGGTGAAGCCGTTGATCATGGGGCGCAGCCAGCGGATGAAGACGTCCCAGGCACCGGTGACCAGGGCGAGCCCGACGAGCACGAGCAGGCCGCCGCCGATCACCTGGAGGACGCGGCTGTTGCGCTTGAGCAGGTCGAGGGTGCCGGCCAGCCGGCGGAAGGCGAGGCCGAAGAGGATGAAGGGCACGCCGAGGCCGAAGGCGTAGAGGAAGCCGAGCAGCGCACCGCGCCACGACACGCCGCCGGAGACGCTGGCGGACAGGTTGAGGATGGCGCCGGCGGCCGGGCCGAGGCACGGCGTCCAGCCGACGCCGAAGACGAAGCCGAGCACGGGCGCGCCGGCCAGGCCGGGGTCGGGGGCGTGGTCCATGATCCGGACCTCGCGCATGAGCCGGCCCCGGGCCATCAGCACACCGAGCACGATGACCAGGACACCCATCACCCGCTGCACCCACACGTTGGTGGCGAGGAAGTCGGAGGCGGCGAAGAACGACCCGAGCATCACGAAGGGGATCGCGAACCCCAGCACGAACAGGATCGACCCGACCAGCACCCGTCCGCGCTGCCGCAGGCCGCTGGTCTGCAGTTCTTCCCCCGACAGGCCGGTCATGAACGACAGGTACCCGGGCACGAGCGGGATGACGCACGGCGACGCGAACGACACCAGCCCGGCGACGAAGGCAATGGCCCCGGCGACGAGCACGTTGGCGTCGAAGATCGCGTCACCGACGGCCTCGCCGACGCCGGCCTGGGCGGCGACGAGCATGTGCAGGATCGTCATCGGGTCACACCTGCCGAGGGGCGGTGGTGGGGAAACGTGCGGGAGCGCGTCGGCGTTCCGTCACTCTTCGGCGACGGCCCGGGCGAGGGCGACGACCTCGCCGTAGGTGGTCTCGCCGAGGAGGCTGGCGGCCACCCGCCCCTCCCGGTCGACGACCACGGTCGAGGGCAGCGTCCGGGCGCCGACGCCGTCGAAGGCCGCCGTCCAGGACGCGTCGGGGTCCTCGAGCGACGGGTAGGGGATGTCGAACTCGCGCGCATGTGCCAGGGCGTTGGCGGTCGAGCTGTCCTGCACGTTGACACCGAGGAAGCTGACGCCCAGGGGGGCGAGGTCGTCGGCCGCCCGGTTGAGCTCGGGCTGCTCACGGCGGCAGGGCCCGCACCACGACGCCCAGAAGTTCACGACCACGACGTCGCCCCGGAAGGCGTCGAGCCCCAGCTGCTCGTCCTCGGCGCCCAGGACCGGGGCGGCCCGGTCGGGGGCGTCCGGACGCGTCGACGGGTCGTCGAGGCAGACGCTGGCCCGCACGCCCTCGACGCGTCGGCCGCAGTCCGGGGTGCCGCCGGTGACGGCCACGACCGCGCCGACGGCGACGGCGAGGATGACGAGCACCCCGATCCACATCGCGACCGGCCGCGACGGCGAACGGGCCGACAGGTCGTCCCGCCGGCCCGTGTCGAGGTCGTCCTCGGTCACTGGCGGATCGGCGCTGCGACGTGTTCGGGCTCCTCGACCTCCTGCAGGGCGCGCTTCTCGCGCTGCTCCAGCAGGTCGAGCCCGGCCAGCGACAGGACGAACAGCAGCAGGGACACGAACGTCCACACCGCCGACGGGAACCAGAGGTTGCTCTCCTGCTTGAAGGCGAACACCGGGTACTCGTCGACGACGACGCTGACGGTCTCGCCCTCCGGGCCGACGTAGTTCACGACCGCCTGGGCCGTGATGCCGGTGAGCAGGGTGCCGTCGCTGCGGCCGATCTCGATGACATCGTCCGCGACCTGGGCGGTGAAGAACGGGTCGTCGCGCTGGTAGGCGTCCGGGTCGTCGACCTGCTCGGCGAGGCGCTGCTCGGCCGTCTCGATGTACTCGGCGCGGCGGTTCCCGCCGAGGTTCGGTCCGTCGTCCCCCTCGCGCAGGAACAGCGACAGCATGGTGTCCGCACCGGCCTGGGCGTCGCCACGCGTGAAGTTGAAGCGGTCGTTGTCCTCGAGCTCCTCCTGCGGGACACCCTGCAGGCCGAGGTGGGCGATGACCGGCTGGAGGGCCTCGGCGTCGTCGAGGCTGCCGTCCTTCGTGACGTCCTCGGTGGCCGGGAAGAACCCAGCCCGTTCGGATTCGGGTTCGAAGGCGTACCACTGCGACTGGTAGGTGTCCCCGGGCTGGCCGGGGAAGTTCTGCAGGCCGGTCGCGGTGGGCGTGCCGGGTGCGCCGAACCACCAGAACACGCCCAGCATCATGGTGAAGCCGAAGAACGCCGTCGAGTAGATCAGCGCGCCCTTCTTGGCCCCGTAGTTGGACCACAGCAGCATGTAGACCGAACCGCAGAAGATGACGATGGCGATCGGCACCGCGATCTTGGCCGCGATGTGGTCGGCGGGGATCCCCTCGGTGCCCTCGCTGGCGGCGAGGATCAGGTCGTACAGCATCGTGTCACTCCTCGCCGTCGTCGGTCGATGGGGGCCCACCGAGCTGGCCGTACCGCGGACCGCCCGTCTCCTGGCGCTCGAACAGGTACTCGATCACCGCGTCGATGGCTGCGTCGTCGAGCCGGTTGGCGAACGGCGGCATGATCGCCCCGGTGGGGACGTTGCGGCCGTTGGTGATGGTGCCGCGCAGGGTCGCCTCGACGGCCTCGCGCGCCTGCTCGTCGCCGGGTGACCAGCCGTAGCGCTCGTAGACGTTGAGCAGCTGTGGGCCCACCTGGCCCTCGAGGTCCGCGCCGTGGCACCGGGCGCAGTTGTTCTGGTACACGGACTCGCCGGTGGCCTGGGCGCCCTCGAACGCCTGCACGTCGCTGACGTCATCCTGCTGGACGGACAGGATGTACTCGACGATGGAGCGGATCTGGATGTCGTTGAGCGGTCCCTGGTAGGCCGAGCCCCAGGCCGGCATCGGGGTCCCCGGACGGCCCTGCTTGATCGTCTGCGTGAGGAACTCGCGGACGTCGGGGACGATCTCGGAGTCCGCGAACCGGGCCTGGACGTTCGACAGGTTCGGGGCGGGCCACGGTGCGTCGCCGTAGGGGTTGGGGGCAGAGCCCCCGCCGAGGTCGGCGCCGTGGCAGGTGGCACAGTTGGCCTGGTACAGGTCCCGGCCGTGCGACACCTCCTCGGCGTAGAACTCGTCCATCTTGTTGTTGATGCGCTCGGGCTCGATCATCCAGTAGGCGGCGACGAACACGGCCGAGAACAGTGACAGGGCGACGCCCCAGGCCATCGCCCGTTCGAGGCCGGTGGTCTCGAGCTCCTCGTCGGAGTGGTAGGGCCGCATCGCCAGCGGGATGTCCCCGCGCCGCTTCGCCCCGGCCTTGCGCTTGCCCGGACCGACGACCACGTACGCGATGCCGAACACGGCCAGCGCCACGATCAGGGAGATGACCACCACCGACGACAGGCCACCGCCGCCGCCCTCGGCAGCCTCGGTGGCCTCGGTGGCCAGGAACAGCAGGTCCATGTGGTGTTCTTCCTCGTCAGGCTCGGTGCGCCGTCGTCACAGGTCGACGCAGTTCGGGCCCTCGGCCTCCTGCTGGAGGATCCGAGCGGTACGGGGAGGTCCGGTCAGGATGTTGCCGGTGGCGACGATGAGGTTGCCCTGGGCGTCGACGTCGGTCGGGAACCGGTCGAGCCCGCGCGGCGCCGGGCCGCCGACCCACTCGCCGTAGCGGTTGTACTTGGAGCCGTGGCACGGGCACTCGAACCACTGCGACGACTGGCACCACGGCACGCGGCAGCCGAGGTGCACGCACGTGTGGTACAGCGCCATCAGACCGGCGTCGCCGACGGGAGCACCGGATTCCTCGTACTGCTCCGCGCCCGGCAGGTTCGGGTCGTACTCGACGACGTACAGCCGGCCGGCCGGGTAGACGAACGGGGCGCGCTCGGACCGGATCTCGGACAGGATCTCCTCGGCGTTGCCGAGGTTCAGCGTCGCACCGAAGCCCTCGCCCAGGTTCGGCCAGAGGAAGGCCAGCACGCCGCCGCCGAACGCGCCCAGGCCCGCCGCGGTGCCGCCCACGAGGCTGTACCGCAGGAACGTCCGGCGCTCGACCGGCTTGATCTCGGGGAGACGTCGTGTCTCACTCATGGTTGGTCTCCCTCACAGCTCGAAGAACAGGCCGTCGACCCACGGCCAGACCCAGTTGAAGCCCGGTCCACGGAAGAAGGACCCGGCGAGGACCAGCACGGTCCACAGGACGAGGAAGAACGTCATCGCCATGGACGCAAACTTGCGGTTCTCGGGCTTCGCCGACGGGTTCTTGTCGAAGTAGGCGGTCGCTCCCAGGACGATCAGGCCGACGCCGGGGATGGTCACACCGGCCACCATCGGGTGGAAGTAGCGCAGCAGCTCCTGCAGCCCGAGGAAGTACCACGGGGCCTTCGACGGGTTCGGGGTGAGGTTGGGGTTGGCCAGCTCGCGGAACGTCGCGTCGATGAAGTACGAGGCGACGAGCAGCAGCGCCCCGACGGCCAGCAGCGCGACGAACTCGATGATCAGCAGGTGCGGCCACGTGTAGACCTTGTCCTGCTGCTTG
>CAZDIF010000216.1:0-4897 GCA_964505365.1 uncultured Actinomycetota bacterium | reverse complement strand
CCCACTGGTCCTGCAGGTCGAGCGTCGGGACGAGCACCAGCGCCACGCCCCCGCGGGACAGGGCGACCCGCACCGCCGCGATCGCCAGCCGGGTCTTGCCGGACCCGGTGATCGCCTCCACCACGCCGCGGCAGCCGGCCGAGACCCAGTCGGCGAACGCGTCCACCTGCCAGGGCCGCAGGTCCAGCCCGTCCAGCGGTCGGTCGGCGGCCACGGGTGCCGACGGCGTCGGCGGCGCTTCCGCGGAAGCGGCTGCGTCGGCGTCGAGCACCCAGCGCGTGCGGCCGAGCTCGGTGACCGCGACGAACCGGTCGTCTCCTGCGAGGGTCCGTTCGACCACCGCCCGGCTGACGCCGCCACCACCGGCCGCTCGGACGGCGCGGACGATGGCCGGGACGGCCATGCCGTCCGAGGCGTCGGACAGCACGTCCACGAGGGCCTGGGCGAGTGCCATGTCGGCATCCGAGCAGATCGCCGGGGACGTCCGCCACCCGGCGCTCCACAGCCCCGACCCAGTCGGACGCCGCTCCCGGGCGACCCTGAGTACGGTGCCCGACCACCTGGACGAAGGGTTGATCCGTGGCGACGACGCTCCCCTACGGCACCTGGCCCTCGCGGTTGTCGGCGGCCGACCTCGCGGCGGGGTCGGTGGTGCCGAGCAACCTCGCCGTCGACGGCGACCGCGTGTTCTGGATCGAATCGCGCCCGACGGAGGGCGGACGGCAGGCCCTCGTCACCACCGGCGAGGGCGGCGGCGTGCGCGACCTGACCCCCGACGGGTGGAACACCCGCACGCGCGTCCACGAGTACGGGGGCGCCCCCTTCACCGTGGGCCACGGCCGGGTGTTCGCGTCACGCTGGGAGGACCAGCGCCTGTACGAGGTGGCGGACGGCGAACCGCAGCCACTCACGCGCGACCCCGACACCCCGGCCGCGGTGCGGTGGGCCGACGGGAGGCTGACCCCGGACGGCCAGCACCTGGTCGCCGTCCGCGAGACCCACACCGGTCACGAGGTCGTCAACGAGGTCGTCGCGGTCGACCTCGCCGACGGGACCGAGACCGTGCTGGTCACCGGCCCGGACTTCGTGGCGTCACCACGCGTGTCCCCCGACGGCGCCCACCTGTGCTGGCTGGCGTGGGACCACCCGGACATGCCGTGGGACGGCGCCGAGCTGTGGTGCGGCGACCTCGGCGCCGACCTGACCCACCCGCACCGGGTCGCCGGCGGGCGCGAGGTGTCGACGTGCTCACCCGTCTGGTTGCCCGACGGCCGGCTGGCGTACGCCGAGGACGCCACCGGCTTCTGGGAGGTCCACCGGTTCGACCCGGCGACCGGCACCTCCGAGCGGCTGTCCTCGTTCGGCGCCGACGTGGGCGTGCCCGCGTGGCAGTTCGGCACGCAGACGATCGCACCCCTGCCCGACGGGCGGCTGGCGTGCCTGGTGACGGAGCGCGCGTCCCAGCGACTGGTGCTGCTCGACCCCGACGACGGCAGCACCGAGGACGTCGGCCTGCCCTACTCCTTCCTCGACCGCGTCCGCCCGTTCGGCGACGGGGTCGCCTTCCTCGCCGCCGAGCCGACCGGCCGGCGCGCCGTGGCCACGTGGACCGCGTCGGCCGGCCACCGGGAGGTGCGCGGCTACGACCTGCCGGCCGTCCGCGACGACGACCGGGCCGAGCCCGAGCCGATCGAGGTGGACACCCCCGACGGCGAGCGCACCCACGCGTTCCTGTACCGGCCGACGAACGCGGAGGTGGTCGGACCCGACCACACGGCCCCTCCCCTGGTGGTCTTCACCCACGGTGGGCCCACCGGCAACGTGTATCCGGTGCTGACCGCGTCGATCGCCTACTGGACGACCCGCGGGTTCGCCGTCGCGGACGTGAACTATCGCGGGTCCACCGGGTTCGGCCGTGCCTACCGCAACGCCCTGCGCGGCAACTGGGGCGAGCTGGACGTCATCGACACCATGGCGGTGGCCCGCGGCCTGGCCGACCGCGGTGTCGTCGACGGCGACCGCATGGCGATCCGCGGGGGCAGCGCCGGCGGGTACACGACGCTGGCGGTGCTCACGACACCGGACCACCCGTTCGCGTGCGGGACGTCGTTCTTCGGCGTGGCCGACCTCGAGCTGCTGGCCCGCCACACCCACAAGTTCGAGTCCCGCTACCTCGACCGGATCGTCGGCCCGTTGCCCGAGGCCGCCGACACCTACCGCGAGCGGTCACCGCTGCACCGTGCCCACCTGCTGTCCCGGCCGCTGCTGGTCCTGCAGGGACTGGAGGACGAGGTGGTCCCGCCCGAGCAGGCCGAGGCCATGGTCGCCGCGGCCGCCGAGCAGGGCGTCCCCCACGCCTACCTGCCGTTCGAGGGCGAGCAGCACGGCTTCCGGCGGGCCGAGAGCATCGTCACGTGGCTCGAGTCCGAGCTGGCCTTCTACGGCCAGGTGATGGGCTTCGCCCCCGCCGGTGACCTGCCGGAGGTCGAGCTGGTCGGGGGCGGCTGAGCCACCTCACGCCTCGCGGCGGACCTCGACGTCGGCGTGGTCCAGCGCCTCGAGGTCGGCGGTGATCGCGTCCGCGTCCCCGACGGCGATCACCGCGCAGTCGTCCGCGCGCAGGTGCGCAGCGGCCGCGACGGCCACCTCGTCGACGGTGAGCTCGCGCAGGCGGACGAGCTCGGCGTCGGTCTGGTCGGCCGGCAGGTCGTCGCCGAGGTTGCGGGTCACCTCGCTGACCAGCGCGCGCGGCGTCTCCAGCGCCAGCGGCCGGACGCCGGCGAGGTAGTCGACGGCGGCCGTGAGCTCGTCGGCGGTCGGGCCCTCGTCGGCGAACCGACGGACGATGTCGAGGGCCAGCCGGACCGACTCGCCGGTGTTCTCGGTGTCGACCGAGCCGTTGGCCAGCTGGGCGATCCCGCCGCGGCGGTAGGTGTTCAGGCGGGACCGGATGCCGTAGGTGAAGCCCTTCTCCTCGCGCAGCACCATGTCGAGCCGGGAGGTCAGCGTTCCCCCGAGGACGTACGCCGCCACGCGGGCCGCGGACCAGTCGTCGGCGTGGCGGTCCGGCCCGGGGCGACCGATCAGCAGTTGCGTCTGGACCGCGCCGGGCTTGTCGACGACGACCACCTGCGGGGTCGACCGCACGGACAGGGGCACCGGTTCGTGGGCGTCCCGGGACGGGTCGGCCCACGGCCCGAGTCGCTGGCGGGCCACCTCCTCGACGTCGATGCCGTCGAGGTCACCCGCGACGACGAGCCTGGCCGGGCCCGTCCTCACCTGCCGGGCGTGGAACGCGGCGAGTGCGTCCCGGTCGAGGCGCTCGACCGTGTCCAGCGTGCCGCCGTTGGGCAGTGCACAGCGGTGACCGTCGACGAGCACCTCGCGGTGGGTGATCGCGATGCGGTGGGCGGGTTGGGCCAGCTGCTGCCGGATCGAGTCCTGGCGCTGGGACTTGAGGCGACGGACCTCGCTGTCGGGGAAGACGGGGTCGCTGGCGGCCTCGGCGAGCAGCTCCAGCGCCGGACCGAGGTTGCGCGCCGGGACCTCCACCGACACCCGCATGCCCGAGGTCCCCGCACCCGTGTGCAGGTGGGCACCGACGCGGTCGAGCGCTGCGGCGAAGTCGTTGCCGTCACGCTGCGACGACCCCTCGTCCAGCGCCCGCGAGGTGATCAGCGCCAGGCCGGCGAGGTCGTCGGGCTCGGCCGTGATCGGCGCGTCGAGCACGAGGTCGACGGCGACGAGCTGCCGGCCGGGCAGGTGGCGGCGGTGGACGTCGAGGCGCCCCACGCGGGAATGGTCGAACGCGGGGAACGTCCACGTCACCGGGTCGCCGAGGGTGGGGCGGTCCTGCACGATGGTCATGCGGGGTCCTCCAGCCGGTACTCGAGCACCGCCCGGTTGGCGGGGGTGAGGTGGTCAGCCGTCGCCTGGCGGACCTGCTCGGCGGTCACGGCCTCGATGCGCCCGATCACGCCGTCGACCATCGCCGCGTCGCCGTGCAGCGTCTCGTGGCGGTTCAGGGCGTCGGCGCGCCCCATCGCGGTGGCGACCTGGTCGAGCCAGTCGTGGGTCAGCCGGGCGGTCGCGCGCTCGAGCTCCTCGTCCGTGGGCCCGTCCGCGGCCAGGCGCGCGACCTCCTCCTCGACCGCCTTGCCCAGGTCGTCGAGCGACTGCCCGGTCGCCGCTCGCGCCACGATCACCCCGGTGTCGGTTCCGCCGACGAGGCCCTGCGCGCCGGCCTGCACGATGCTGGCCAGGCGTTCCTCGCGGACCAGCCGACGCACGAGGCGGCTGGCACCGCCGCCGGCGAGCACCTCCAGCGCGACCTGGGCCGCGTCGTTGGTCGGGGTCGCCTCCGGCGGCAGGCGGAAGGTCTCGTACCGGGCCTCGGCCGGGACGGCCTCGTGGACCTCCTCGACGATGCCCTCGTCGCGCGGGCCGATCGACCCGTCGGGGGCCGGGTCTGCGGTCGCCAGGGTCGGGATGGCACCGAAGTAGTGCTCGACGCGAGCGACCACCTCGTCGGGGTCGACGTCGCCGACGACCGTCAGGGTGGCGTTGGCCGGGGCGTAGTGGCGGCGGAAGAAGTCGACGCAGTCGTCCAGCGTCGTGGCGTCGAGGTCGGCCATCGACCCGATCGGCATGTGGTGGTACGGATGCTCAGGCGGGTACAGCAGCGCGAACAGCCGCTCCCACGCCGTGCCGTACGGGACGTTGTCGTAGCGCTGGCGGCGCTCGTTCTTGACGACGTCCCGCTGGTTGTCGAGGTTCTCCTGCGTGAGGGCGTCGAGCAGCGTGCCCATGCGGTCGGCCTCGAGCCACAGGGCCAGCTCGTACGCGTGGGTCGGCACCGCCTCGAAGTAGTTGGTGCGGTCGAAGCTGGTGGTGCCGT
>CAZDIF010000215.1:3430-4910 GCA_964505365.1 uncultured Actinomycetota bacterium | reverse complement strand
GAGCCCGCCACCACCCGCTGACACCACCTCCCACCCGCGAACACGACGTCAAGGAACCCGCCGTGGACTCCACCCGCACCTCCGTCGCGATCATCGGCTCCGGCTTCTCCGGCATCGGTGCCGCCATCAAGCTCAAGCAGGCCGGGATCCACGACTTCGTCATCCTCGAGGGCGGCGACGAGGTCGGTGGCACCTGGCGCGACAACACCTACCCGGGGGCGGCCTGCGACATCCCGTCGCACCTGTACTCGTTCTCGTTCGAGCCGCGCAGCGACTGGTCGCTGGCCTACTCGCCGCAGCCCGAGATCCAGCGCTACCTCGTGGAGTGCGCCGACCGGTACGGCCTGCGCGACCACCTGTTCTTCGGCTCGTTCGTCGTCGACGCCGCGTGGCAGGACGAGGCGAGGACGTGGCGGCTGACCACCGAGGACGGCCGCGAGTTCGTGGCCGACGCCGTCATCGGCGCCATCGGTGGCCTGCGCGACCCCGCCTACCCGGACCTGCCGGGCCGCGAGCGCTTCGAGGGCGTCGAGATGCACTCCGCCCGGTGGGACCACGACGTCGACCTGACCGGCAAGAAGGTCGCCGTGGTCGGCACCGGCGCGTCCGCGATCCAGGTCATCCCGGCGATCGCCGGCACGGCCGAGCACGTCACGGTGATGCAGCGCACGCCCGCCTGGGTGCTGCCCCGCGGCCAGCACGCCTACCCCGAGCTGCTGAAGAAGGCCTTCCGCCACGTGCCCGGCCTCCGCAAGGCCCACCGGGCCCAGCAGTACTGGGTGACCGAGGCGCGCTTCGTCGGGTTCGGCCGGCTCAACTCCGTCATCATGCCACTGGCCGAGAAGGCCGTCCGCCGTTACATGCGGAGCCAGATCCGCGACCCCGAGCTGCGCGAGAAGGTCACGCCGGACTATCGCATGGGCTGCAAGCGCATCCTCCTCGCCGACGACTACTACGAGGCCCTGGACCGCCCGGACGTCTCGGTCGTCGACGAGGGCGTCGCCGAGGTCACCTCGACCGGGCTGGTCAGCGAATCCGGCCAGCAGGTCGACGCCGACGTGATCGTCTGGTGCACCGGCTTCCGGATCCAGTCGCCGCTGGGCCGGCTGCAGGTGACCGGGAAGGACGGCGTCACGCTGCGCGAGGCCTGGGGCCGGCGCCCCATCGCCTACATGGGCATGACCATGCCGGGCTTCCCCAACGCCTTCCTGATGGTCGGTCCGAACTCCGGCCTCGGGCACAACTCGGTCATCTTCATGATCGAGTCGCAGCTCAACTACATCATCCCGGCCGTCCGCCGCCTCGTCGAGGGCGACTGGGCCGAGGTCGACCTGAAGCCGTCGGCGCTGGAGTCCTTCCGCGCCGAGGTGGACCGGCGCACGAAGCACACGGTGTGGGCCTCGGGCTGTGACTCGTGGTACCTCGGCGAGGACGGCGAGAACTACACGCTGTGGCCGGGGTCGACGGTCGAGTACCGGCT
>CAZDIF010000215.1:0-3330 GCA_964505365.1 uncultured Actinomycetota bacterium | reverse complement strand
CATCGACGAGGCGGCGTCGTGGTGGTGCGGCAGGGGTTCCCGGTGGCGCGTGCCCCGCCGGAACTGCCGGCGGACCATCACGCGCACCCGGTGCAGCAGCCGTCGTGCCCAGAGGAACTCGGTGGCGAGCACGGCCAGGCCCGCGGCGACGATCAGCAGACCCGGCCCGGGCAGGGGCATCAGCACGATGCCGACCACGACCAGGGCACTGCCGAGCACGCTGATGGCGGCCATCCGTGTGGCCTTGCGGAGACCCTGCATGCGCCCGCCTGTTCCTGCACCCGCTTCGTGCGCCAACGGTACGCGCTGGTGCCGACGCTGGGACAGTGTCCGGACGGCCATCCGACCGCGGTCGTAACGGTCAGGTCACCGGGCCTCGAGGAAGGCGCGGAGCGCGGCGGCGTAGGCCTCGGGATCGTGGTTCCACGCCCGGACGTGGCCGCCCTCGTACAGCTCGAGCACGACCTGCTGGGGGTCGGCGAAGGCGAGCTCCTCGGTGGGCTCGAACGGCACCGTGCGGTCGCTCATGCCGTGGAACGCGAGCACGGGCAGGTCGGCGGCGGCCAGCGGCTGCACGTGCTCGAGCGCGCCGAGGTCGGGGCCGCCGCGGGCCTCCGACACGAGGCGGGTCGCGACCAGCAGCGGCCCGATGAGCGGGCCGGGGATCCCGCGCTCGGCGGCCTGCAGCTCGAGGGTCGCCTGCATGGACAGGAGGGGAGAGTCCAGCACCACGCCGTCGACCCGGTCGCGGTGGTCGCAGCGGCGCAGGCAGGTGGCGACCACGCTGGCGCCCTGGCTGAAGCCCTGCAGCACGAGGGCGGTGGGGGCCTCGTCCGCCACCAGCCAGCGCAGCCACGCCTCGAGGTCCTGCCACTCGGCGTCCCCGAAGTGGCCGTAGCCGTCGGGCGACGGCGGGGCGCCCGGCCCGTTGCGGTAGGACACGACCAGGGCCGACCAGCCCGCCTCCTGCACGATCGCGTCGACCGCACGCAGGGTCTCGCCGCGGGTGGCGCCCCGTCCGTGGACGAGCACGACCCACCGGTCCGCGGACGGCCCCTCGGCCGGGAAGCGCCAGCCGGTGAGGTCGCCGAGCTGGCTCGGCACCGTCACCCGGGAGAACGGCAGCCGCAGCGCCGCGGGGTCGTCCGGCAGCGCGTCGGCGTGCAGGTCCCCGGGGTCGCCGGCGGCGGGCACCGTGCCGGTGAGCACCTCGAAGCTGCGTTGCGTGGTGCCGCCGTCCCCGGATGCCGGCGTGCCCGACAGCTGGACGTAGCCGCCGGGATGCTCGAGCCCCATGACGTGGTCGCCGGTGAGGTCCTGCACCACGTCGTCGTCCGCGTCGTCCACCGCCTCCAGCGTCAGGACACTGCCGTCGACCTCGACGACCTCGACGTCGGGGGTGAACGCCGCCGCCTCCACGGCCGGCAGCAGCTGGCCGCTGTAGTACCAGCCACCGGCGGCCAGGCCGAGCACGGCCACCACGACGACCGTCGCCAGCGGGACGATGATCCGGCGCCGGACCCTCACGGCCAACCTCGGGTCAGATCCACCCGCGGAACCACCAGCGCTGCCGGACGACGTCCTCATGGAGCGGGACGCCCAGCCAGATCGGCAGGAAGTAGACGGCCAGGCCCACGGCGACGACCACCAGGACGGCCGTGGTCCAGGTCGCCGCCCGGGACCACCCCGGCCGGGACAACGGGGACGGGCGGGGACGGCGGGTGGGGAACGCCCACGTGCCGACCGCCGCCCCGACCGCGACCCCGGCCGCCGCAATCAGCCCGTAGGCGGCCCGCGTGGGGTCGCCAACCATCAGGTCGAACAGCCACGTGAGCGCTGCCGTCGCGGTGCCACCGGCCACGCCGCCCGCCAGGGGTGCGGCGGTCGGGCGTCGGTCGCCGAGCCGGGTGATCGCGGCCGCCATCCCGAGCGCCACGAACGGCACCATCGGGACCGCGTAGAACGAGAACACGGGCCGCGAGACGATCAGCCACGGCAGGTACTGGGCGGCCACGAACGCCAGCGGGATCGCGGCCATGCGTTCCCGGCGCACCAGCGCCCCGACCAGCACGGCCGCCGCGGGGAGGAACCCCCACCACAGGGCCGGGTTGCCGACGGCCAGCATCTCGGCCGCCTGGTTGCGCTCGACGACGCATGGTTCGGGGATCTCCTCCTCCCCGTCGTCGTTCGTGCTCGGGACCCGGTTGAACCGGTCCTCGCTGCAGGTCTCGTAGTAGTAGACCACGGGGCGGGCCTGCAGGGGCCACGTGTACGCCGGGGCCCGGTAGCCGTGCTCGGCCTCGAGGTCGAGGTGGAACTCCAGGATGCGCCCGTGGAACCGGCCCAGCGCCGCGACCCGTGACGGCAGGGGCGTGGCCGCGCAGTCGTCCTCCTCCTCGCACGTCTTCTGTCCCTCGTACGAGTCGGCGAACTCGAGGAACCAGGGCGTCCAGGTCACGAGGTAGGTGGCCGCAGGCAGCAGGACGAGGCTGGTCGCGAGCAGCGCGACGCCGCGGCCCAGCCGCCGCCACGGCGAGCCGAGGACGCGGCGCCGCCGCGCCAGCTCGGCCCCGATCACGACCAGGCCGGCACCGCCGAGCCCGAGCAGCCCCGACCACTTGGTGCCGATGGCCAGCCCGAAGGCGACGCCGGCGACCAGCAGGAGCGACACGTCGCGCCGGGGGAGCCGGTCGTGCGGCCCGGGGTCGTCGGCGAGCCACGCGAGGTCGGCGTCGCGGGTCCGCTGGACGTGGGCCACGGTTGCCCAGGCCCCCAGCATCGTGAACAGGGCGAGGAAGGGGTCGAGCATCGCCGTGCGCATCTGCACGAGGAAGACGCCGTCGATGGCGACCAGCAGTGCCGCCAGCGCCGCCGGGACCATGCGGCCGAACAGCCGCAACCCGGTCAGGTAGGTCAGCCACACGGTCACCATGCCGGCGATGCCGCCGAAGGCCCGCCAGCCGAACGGGTCGTCGCCGAACAGCCAGATCGACGCCGCGATGAGGATCTTGCCGAGCTGGGGATGGACCACGAACCCCTGCTCGACCCCGTACTCGAGGAGGTCGCGGGCGTCGTTGACGTAGTAGACCTCGTCGAAGATGATCCGTTCGATCGCCCCGAGCCCACCGACCATCAGGACGCCCGACGCCCCGACCACGAGCGCCGGCACGAGCATCCTGAGAGCGCGCCGGTCCTCCATGCGCGCGGAGTCTACGGTCGCGGCTGCGCGGTGCCGCCCCCCGACGTGCGGGCCGTGGAAGGACACCTCGTGAACCAGCCGGGCCGGCTGCTCGTCGTCGCGACCCCGATCGGCAACCTCGACGACCTCGC
>CAZDIF010000214.1:0-4987 GCA_964505365.1 uncultured Actinomycetota bacterium | reverse complement strand
ACGGGTGCACGGCCGACACCTCCGAGGATCCGGCGCCGCGGACGTCGCGGGGCCGCACCCAGCCCGGCGGGAGGCCGGGCTGGGTGCGTCTCCTGGGCGCGTCTGTCCCTACTCGACCTGGGCGATCCGCCCGTCGGTGGACACCGTCACGACCTCTTCGGCGATGATCCGGTCGGTCACCACCGCGTCCATCAGCTTGGCGGCCTCCGGGTCGATGAGCACGGTGCCGTCATCGAGCATGTCGTACCCGTCGCCACCACCGAGCATGAAGTCGTTGGTCGCGAGGGTGTAGGTGGCCGTTGGGTCGATCGGGTCACCGCCGACGGTCAGGTCCACGATCCGGGAGCCAGGATCGGCGGCCGGGTCCCACACGTACCGCATGCCACTGACCTGGGGGAACCGTCCCTGCACCGTCCCGGCAGCAACGCCGTGCTCCAGCGCCTGCAGGATCGTGTCACCACCCAACTCGACCATGACGACCGTGTTGCCGAACGGCAGGATCGACAGGACGTCGCGGCGCGTGATGTCCTCGCCGCCCGGGTAGATCTGGTCGCTGCGGATACCACCGCCGTTGGTCAGGGCAACGTCCGCGCCGACGGACATCCGCATGCTGTCCACGATGTAGTTCGCGAACCCGGTCTCGCCGCTGCGGACGGCCTCGCGCCGGACGTCCCAGTCGTTCGTGCGGAACCCGATCACCTCGCCGAGGGCGGCATCGAGTTCGGCCTCCCACTTGTCCACGATGGACTGGACCGTGGGGTCTGGCTCGATGTCAGTCGTGATGTCGTGGAGCGTGAACGCGTGGCTCTGGATGTCGCCGTGCTGGAACGTGAGGGTCAACTCACCGAGGTGGTCGAACTCGTCACCGGCGAACGACACGATGGTGTCGTTGATGACCTCCGGCTGCTCGAGGACCTCGGCGCAGTGGTCACCGACGATGACGTCGATCCCGTCGACGGCTGCCGCGAGCTCCCTGGCGTCGTCACCACACAGGTGCGAGGTCACGACGACGATGTCGGCACCGGCGTCCTCCATCTGCGGGACGACCTCGGTCATCGCGTCGATCGCGGGGATCTGCTCGGTGTCCTCCCCGAGGGTCGTGATCGTTCCCATGCCCTCCGGGCCGAGCCCCGTGATGCCCACGTCGACGCCCTCGACGTCACGGATGGTGAACCGTTCGACCCCGAGGTCGGCTGCGAACGGCTCGCCCGTGGCGATGTCGCGGACGTTGGCGGTCACCCACGTGAAGTCGCTCTCCTCGATCCGGACGCGCAGGTTCTCCGGCCCGAAGTCGAAGTCGTGGTTGCCGAAGGTGTTGATGTCCAACGGCGAGGCGTTGAACGCCTCGATCATGTGCTCGCCGCGGAAGATGCCAGCGAGCACGGACGGCGCCAGGTCGTCGCCGTTGCCCAGGAACAGGGCGCCGGGGTTGGCGGCCTTGCGCTCGCCCACCAGTGCCATGTAACGGGCAATGCCGGCGCCGTCGGAGTCCCCGAAGCCGCCGTGGAAGTGCGTGTCGTGCAGCAGGGTCACGTCCACCGGGCGTGCAGGCTCGGGACGCTCACCCGCTTGTCGGGCTCCGATCACCTCGGAGGCGCGTCCCTCGGGGACACGCTCCGACGCGCGGTCGAGCCCGCGGGAGTCCGACTCGTGCCCCTGCCCGGACACGGGGCCCGTCGTGAGACCCAGCGCCACGACCGTGGCCAGTACTGATGTTGCGATTCTTCGCATCATGACGTCCTTGTCCTGGAATCCGTCATCGCAGGCGGGTCGCCTGCCCCACTCCCGCCGCAATCGCCCCCCTGGAACTCACGACGCGGCGGATCCGATCCACCCTAACGACCGATGACCCAGGACCGGCGTCCCGTGCGCTGACCGGTCAGTCGGTGGCGGCCCGCGGCCACAACCACGTCTCTGATTCCGCCCCCGAGCGTCCCCCAGGTGAGGGATGGTGGACCCTGACGTCGGCGAGCTGGCCACCTCCTGCGAAGACTTCCGTGACTTCGCTGCCTCCCGCGCCACTGCCCGGTCGTCGGCCTCGGCCGGCCGCTCGGAGATCAGTACCACGTCCTTGAGTCGCCCGCGCGTGTCCCGCCGGGGTTGCGAGGGCCGGTCGGGACGACGATCACGTGTCGCCCACTGCACGTCGCCGCCGGGCTGAGGAATGGTCAGAGCGCGTCGGCGGCGCCCAGCTCGCGCAGGAACGTCAGCACGGCGGCGACGCGGCGGTGCACCCCCGGTTCGTCGCCGAGGCCCAGCTTGGCGAACACGGCCGTGGTGTACTTCTCCACCGAGGACTCCGAGACGTGCAGTGCCTCGGCGATGGCCGCGTTGGTCCGGCCCTGGGCCATCTCCCGCAGCACGTCGAGTTCACGGTCGGTCAGGTTGACCAGCGGTGAGCGCTCCATGCGGACGCGGTGGGTCACCAGGGCCTCGACGACGGCCGGGTCGACCACCGACCCGCCGGCGACCACGGCGCGAATGGCATGCACGAGCACGGCCACGTCGCCGACCCGTTCCTTGAGCAGGTAGGCCAGTCCGCTGGTGCCCTCCGACAGCAGGTCGAACGCGTAGGCCTCGTCGGCGTACTGGGAGAGGATCACGACGCCGACGTCGGGGTGGGTGGCCCGGATCCGGTGCGCGGCCTCGATGCCCTCGGTGCCGTGGCCCGGGGGCATGCGGATGTCGGTGACGACCGCGTGCGGGTGCAGGCGGTCGACAGCGTCGAGCAGCTCCTCGGCGGTGCCGACGGCTGCCACCACCTGAATGTCGCCGGTGTCCTCCAGTGAGCGCCGAGTCCCTTCGCGCACGAGGAAGTGGTCCTCGGCGATGGCGATCCGCAGGGCCTCAGCCACGGACGGGCTCCCGTGTGCGCGCCGGGACCTCCGCGTGCACGGTGGTGCCGCCGTCCGGTCGTGCCGTGATCCGCAGCCTGCCGTCCAGCGCGGCCAACCGCTCGGCCAGGTTGATCAGCCCGTGCCCGCCGGTGGACTCGTCGGCGGTCGGGAAGCCGATGCCGTCGTCGGCGACGTCCACCACCAGGTGCCCGTCGCGGTGGTCCAGCCGAACCTCGATCCGCGACGCGGCGGCGTGCTTGAGCGCGTTCGCGAGTGCCTCACACACGGTGAAGTACGCGGCCCCCTCCACCTCCGCTGGGAACCGTGCCCGACGCAGTGTGTCGGCGGCCCGCACTGTCACCGGCGTCGGGCAGCGCCGGGCGCGATCCTCGACGGCGGCCAGCACGCCACGGTCGGTGAGGAGCTGGGGGTGGATGCCGTGGGCCAGCTCGCGCAGATCGTGCAGCACGCGTGCGAGCTCGTTCTGCAGCTCCCCGAGCACGGGCACACTCTGCTCCGCAGCGTCGTCGAGCCGGGTACGGGCCCGGCCGACCTCGCCGATCAGGGCGACGAGGTCCTGCTGGATGCCGTCATGGAGGTCGCGCTCGATGCGGCGACGCTCGGCCTCCTGGGCCCGCACGAGTCGGCGGCGCGACTCGGCGAGCTCGTCGGTGCGGTGCCGCAGCTGCTCGACCCGCTCAGCGAGCTGGTCGGCCAGCCGGACGTTGCGGATGGCCAGAGCGGCCTGCCGGGCGAGGTCCTCGAGGACGACGCGATCGGGGTCGCCCAGGGTGCCGCGCACCTTCGGCCCGCAGGCGAACAGCCCGAGCCGTTCGTCGCCGAGTTCGACGGGGACGCGGAGCACGGGGTCGACGTCGCTGGGCTCGCCGTCGATGGCCGCCGTCCGGACGGTCCCGTCCAGGTCGTCGGTCAGCTCGATCCGGGCCCAGGCGAGGCCGAGTGTCATCCGGACCGTCCGCGCCAGGTGCGGGAGCAGCTCCTCGAGGTCGAATGCCTCCTCGAGCAGCCGGCCGAGCCGGGTCAGCGCCTCGTACCGCGTCAGCCGGGCCCCGAACACCCATCGGTCTGCCAGACCCTCGAGCCACCGCCGCGCGGGCTGGAAGGCCAAGGTGACCCCGATCGTCAGCAGGATCGCGACGGCGACCGGAAAGCGCTCGCTGACGGCCAGCCCGAGTCCGGCGGCGATGCCGATGTAGGCGCCGGCGATCAGCAGCCACAGCAGCCCGTACACCAGCGACCGGCGCAGCACGATGTCGATGGTGACGACGCGCTGCTGCCGGAGCCCCAGCAGCATCGTCAGGGCGATGGCCGGGATGATCGGGATCCAGATCAGGTCGGTCGAGGGCAGGCCCAGGCCGACGCGGGTCAGCAGCAGGTGAGCGACCACGGCGATGGCCGCGATCGCGCCGGGCACGATCAGCCACTTGATCCGTTGGCGGCGCTCGACGGCGGACCGGCGGTAGCGAGCCACAAGCAGCCCGAAGCCCAACAGCGGCAGCACGCCCTCGGCGGACTGGAGCAGCGGCACGGCCACCGCCCCGAGCGGCGCGAGGCCAGGGACGAAGAAGGGATTGGGCTCGGTGCCGAGGCTGTCCTCGTACGACGGGGGCAGCAGGGTCTCGTGGCCGAGCAGCACCATGAACGGCAGCGCCAGAACAACCCACAGCGGCCGGAGCAGGCGCGCCTCGGTGCGGGTCTCCAGCTCGCCGTCCGAGAACAGCCCGAAGAGCCAGGCCGCGGCGATGGACATTCCCATCCCGAGGAGGTGGAACCCCAGGTAGGCGACCCACAGGTGCTCACGGCCCAGCGTCACGACGTCCGACGGGATCGTCACGCCCTCGGGAGTGATCCCCACGGGGGGTGCGAACGCGGACTGCAGCGCGAACAGCGACGCCATCGCGGCCATGCGCTGGGTGGTCGGGTGGTCGGGCCGGGTGAGGTAGGCGTACCCGCAGATCAGCAGGAACGGCAGGATCGCCCCGAGATCCCACGCCAGCCCCCCGGCGCCGTGTGCGTGCACCCCCGCGAACCCGGCCGTCACCGACCCCGCCACCGCGACAGCCCCCAGGGCGAGGAGGGTGGTCAGCCCCACACGACGAGCGTCCATCCACCCATCATGCCGTGTCGAG
>CAZDIF010000213.1:0-5005 GCA_964505365.1 uncultured Actinomycetota bacterium | reverse complement strand
CGTCGCCGGTGTGGAGATCCCGCATCTCGCCCTCGATCGCGAACTGGCGCCGGTCGGTGAGGAAGCCGCCACCTCGACCGCGGCTGGAAGCCCCCTCCATCGTGCCCAGGAGCGTGGCATCCGGTCCATCCTGGACCTCCAGGACGACGACGATGCCGCCGGTGTCCGGCGCGCCCGCGCCCAGTCGTCCGTCGGGCCCCATGCCTCGCAGGAGCACCTGGGTCGACGTCCGTTCGGCAAGGGCACAGTCATCGAGGTCCATCGTGAACGCCTGCCCGTCGATGGAGACCTGCGCCTCGCCGGTCAGGCCGGTCACCAGTCCCGCGCCGGCCTCGCCGGGACCGACGGCCGTCGGCCCGTCAGCGCCCGTGGGGTCGTCGCCCGGCGTCGGGGATCCCTCCTCCGAGGGTCGGACCTCGACCTCCACGGACCCGGATTCGCCCCCCTGGCTGACGCCCACGTCCACCGCCACGTCCGAGGTGACGGAGCCGTAGCCGGACATTCTCCAGAAGAACAGGCCCGCCCACCCGGCCACCAGCAGGATGCCGATCCCACCGGTCACCGCCCCGATGGTCGCCTGCCGGCGGCTCTCCCACGCACGCCCACGGGCGACCAGTCCGAGCACGATCGCGACCACGCACATCGGCACGGCGAGGAAGCTGCCGTAGAAGGGGATCAGCCCCATCGCCAGCCCGGCAATCCCAAGGCCCAGCGCGATCGGCGCCAGCGTGCCCGTCGGCCGACCCGTCTCCTGCGTCCCGTCCCCGGCTGCGTCGTCCACGACGCCCCTCTCGTCACCGTGCTGGACTCACCGTAACGGGGTCGTGCCGGGGCTTCATGATGCCGTCTGCACCTCGCCGGCGGTGAGCTCCCGGTCAGCACGCCGGAGGATGCGGGTGTGGTACGGGCGGCTCACGCGATCGAGCGTGTCCTGCAGCCATGCGCAGTCGTCGCTCGACGCGACCTCGAGCCGCATCCGGTGGGCCTGCATCGGCAGGATCCGCAGGTCGACCAGGGCACCGGTGTGGTCGTCCAGGCTGGCGAGGTACAGCAGCCGGAGGTCGTCTCGGTACTGCTCGTTGCCCCCGATTCCCTCGTAGTCGTTGATGAAGTCCCCGCAGCCGTACAGGATGAGGCGGCCGCGATGGATCTCGATGGGCCGCGGGTGGTGCGACGAGTGGCCGTGCACCACGTCGACGCCACCGTCGATCAACGCGTGGGCGAAGTCGCGCTGCTCCTTCGGGACCGTGTAGCCCCAGTTCGACCCCCAGTGCACGGACACGACGACGACGTCGTCCGGGCGCGCGTGCTGCTGCACCCGATCCACGACCTTCGCGGCGGCCCGGGGGCCCGGTGTCCGGAGGAAGTCCACGCCCCCCTGCTCGTGGGTCGCGGCCCACGAGGCCGGGATGCCGCTGGACGCGGCTCCGAGCGCGAACACCAGCACCCGACCACCGGTGACGACCGGGACCTCGGCGGGACGACGTGCGGCCTCGAGGTCGTGGCCGGCCCCGGCGGTGCGCAGTCCGGCGTCCGACAGGACGTCGAGGGTCTCCTGCAGCCCTGACGGGCCGAAGTCCAGGACGTGGTTGTTCGCCAGCACGCAGACGTCGGGGCGCGCCACCTGAAGGCACCCGAGGTTGTCGGGCGACATCCGGTAGTGGATTCCCTTGTCGGGCCAGAACTCGTCACTGCGCGTGACTGCGTTCTCGAGGTTGATCACCCGGACGTCGGGGTCCGCCTCGGCGAGGGCCTCCAGCGCCTGCCCCCAGGGCCATCCGGGATCGACCGGCCGAGGGATCGGCCCGTTGGTCCGTTCGGCGAGCATGACGTAGTCGCGAGCGTCGCGGATGTACGACTCCTGCAACGGCGGGTCCCCGGGGTGGGGCAGGATCTGGTCGATCCCGCGGCCGAGCATGACGTCACCGCACAGGAACAGCGTCACCATGTCCGGCACCTCCAGGCAGTCCGCGGGCGGTCAGTGTTGGTCGCCGTGCTCGCCGATCAGTCGGACGAACCGCGCTCCGGTCACGAACTCGCGTTCCTCGAGCCCGTCCGCGGTCCGCTCGAAGCAGGTGACCTGCTCGTTGCCACCCGGGCCGATCGGCTGCACAAGACGGCCGCCGACCAGCAGTTGGTCGACCAGGGGCGCCGGCACCTGCGTGAAGGCTGCGGCCACGACCACGGCGTCGAAGGGTGCCTGCTCGGGCAGACCCATCGTCCCGTCGCCGACGTGGACCTCGACCCGGTCGATGCCATCGGCGGCGAGGTTGGCGCGGGCCTGGTCGGCCAGGTCGGCATGCCGTTCGATCGTGAAGACCTGCCGGCACAGCTGGGCCAGGACTGCCGCCTGGAATCCCAGCCCGGTGCCGATCTCCAGCACCCGCTCGTCGCCCTCGAGCTGCAGCGCCTCGACCATCCGTGCCACCAACGAGGGCTGGGTCGTGACCTGGCCACTGGCGATCCGGATCGGCCGGTCGCGGACGGCCTCGTGGGCATGCTCGGCCGGGACGTACTGTTCACGAGGCACGTCGGCGATGGCATCGAGCACCCGCTGGTCGCGCACCCCGGCGGTACACGACGCCGTCACGAGCGGATGGCCACCTCGGCCCGATCTCCTGTGGATGGTGGACCTCCCCGTCTCGACGGCGTTGCACCCGTCGATGGTGGCAGGGAGGTGCTCCTGACGACCACCGTCGCGTGCGTTTTCGTCGACCTGCGCGACGACTCGGAATTCGCCACGGGTGGGGGGAAATCCTCAGGCCCGTCCCGATCGTCCGTGCGGGCTCAGTCCTCTGCCCAGCCGCCGAAGTCCTGGCCGCGGTGGGCAGCGAGGTGTTCCGCGTGCTCCTCGAGTCCTTCCGGCAGGTCGCCGCCGTCCCAGATGTCCACCCGCAGGCGCAGCGTCGCCCCCTTGGACCGCGGACGCCACGTCCCGATGACCTCGTGCCCGACGAGCACCCCGCCCGGTCGTCCGAGCGTGCGCCACAGGTCCTTCCGACGGGCCTTGTCATCGACCAGCAGCTCCCGGTCACGGACCTGCAGCCACGGGTCGAAGGCCCCGAGCAGGCGCACGCCCTCGGCCACGGGCGGATCCTCCAGCACCTCGGCGTCGACGGCCAGCAGCTCGCGGGACTCGCCGTCGACCCGCACCTCCACCGTGTCCTCGGGCCAGTGGGCGCGCACGGTCCGCACCGGTGCGTCGAGGAAGTCCGCGACCAGCTTCGGCGTCGCCGGGCCCAACAGGTGCAGGACACCCCGGATCGGGTCGAGGTGGTCCGGGACCGACGTCGCTGGCCCGTCCCACCCGTCGATCCGACGCAGCACCGGCGGCGAGGTGCCCGGCACGAGCTCGATCCCGCCGCGCAGGGCACCCAGCCGGAACGTCTGCTCGTAGCAGTGGACGGCGTCGCACGGCCGGCAGTACCGCAGGTAGGGATCGGGCAGCCGGGCGGTGAGGGCCGTCGATGCCTCCCCCTTCACGGTGGGCTCGTCGACGACCTCGCGCAGGTGCTCGCCCACGGTGTCGAGTGCCTCGGTGGCGGTGATCCCGGCGTCGCGAAGCGGCTTCGAGGCGTCGAAGATTCGCTTGGCCGCGTCCGCGTCGTCGTACGGCGCCGTGGCCGCGGCAACCGCGGCTGCCTCCCGTCTGCGGTAGGCGTGCGGTGCGCCACGCAGGGTCCAGGCGTACAGCAGCTGGTCGTCGGGGACGTCGCACCCACGGAGCGCCAGCGCCCAGCGGGCGGCCGCCGGCCCGCCGGTGTCCTGCACGCCGAGGTCGAGCACGGCACTGTCGTCCGCCGGTCCGTCACCGGCCAGCCCCTGCTGGTGGTGGCGGAAGGCCAGCACCTGGCTGCGCGTCACCTCCATCGCGGCACCCGGCTCAGGCTTCCGGCAGCCACGGCGGCGGTGGGGCGTCGATCCGCTGCAGCGACGAGGCGACCGGGCCGAAGCGGTCGTCGTCGTGGTCCTGCCAGTCGCGCCAGGCCTGCTCGATGTCCTCGCGCGAGCCGGACACGAAGTTCCACCACATGTGGATCCGCTCGCCGAGCGGCTCGCCGCCGAGCAGCAGCATCCGGTGGCCGGTCGTCGCCGGTTCGACCACCAGCTCGTCGAAGCCGGCCGGCACCAGCGCGAGCCAGCCCGGCTCGACGAGGTCCTCGCCGACCCGGACGGTCCCGTCCAGTGGCACGACGGCGTGCTCGAACGTCGAGGTCACCGGGAGGGCGGCGCGGCCGCCGTGGAGGTCGACCTGTGCACCGACCATCGCCGTGTCGGCCCGCGCGTCCGAGGTGGCGTCGGCGAAGGTGCCGATCATGACCAGCGCCTCGGCGCCGTCGACCTCCGTGCGGGGCAGCTCGGCGTGGTGGGCAAAGGCGTTGTCCCCGTGGCGGGTCGCCTCGGGCTGTGCCACCCACATCTGCACGCCCCGGAACGGCGGGCGGGCTGCCAGCTCGGCGTGGGCGATCCCGTGCCCCGCCGTCATGAGATTGAGCTGGCCCGGACGGATCACCTGCTCGCTGCCCAACGAGTCCGTGTGCAGCGCCTCGCCATCCAGCAGCCACGTGACGGTCGACAGCCCGATGTGTGGGTGCGGGCCGACCTCCATGGGGTCGGGCTCCTCGGCGTCGGCCGGCCCCATCATGTCGACGAAGCACCAGGCGCCGACGGTGCGGCGGCCCTTGGTCGGCAGCACCCGGGTGACCGGCAGCCCGCCGACCTCCGTGTGCCGTCCCTCCCGCAGCTCGAGACCGGGCAGGGCCTCGTCCTCGCACTGCCGGTCCGGTTCCTCGATGGGTCCGCTCATCGCACACCACCTCCATCATCGGTGGATACCACGTCCGGGCGGCCGGTGCCCGCGGTGGATGGAACCGCCGCCGGGTGGCGTTGAGGAGGATGGCACCGACCAGGAGGATGCCATGGCCGAGTCTCGTGGACGGGTACGCGTCGAGCCCGGGCCGAGGCGGGTCCGGGTCGAGTTCGGCGGGCAGACCATCGCCGACAC
>CAZDIF010000212.1:3485-5011 GCA_964505365.1 uncultured Actinomycetota bacterium | reverse complement strand
CTGCACGTGCTCGGCAGTGCCGGCTCGCACGCCGGGCCGGACCGGGTCTGCTCCGGGTACCTGCTCGAGACCGACGACACGAAGCTGCTGGTCGACTGCGGCAACGGGGCCTCCGCCACGCTGCAGCGCTTCTGCGAGTTCGCCGACCTCGACGGCATCGTCATCACCCACCGGCACGTCGACCACTGCATCGACCTCATCGGGATGTACTACGCCCTGCGCTTCCACCGCGACGGGCATCGGACGGTGCGCCTGTACGCCGCGCCCGAGGTCCACGAGATGCTGACCGGACTGCTCGACGGCGACTCGGCGTTCGCGTTCAACGAGGTGTTCCACCACGTCCCGATCCACGCCGGCGACCACTTCCAGGTGGGCGACTTCGACATCCGGTGCTTCCCGTCGGTGCACCCGGTCCCGACCGTGTCCCTGCGGATCCAGGCCCACGGTCGCACGCTGGCGTACTCGTCCGACTCCGCCGGCGGGCCGGACCTCGTGGAGGCCGCCGAGGGCGCCGACCTGTTCCTCTGCGAGGCCACGTGGCTCGGTGACGGCTCCGACGTGCCCCCCGACATCCACCTGACCGCGACCCAGGCGGGCGCGCTGGCGAGGAAGATCGGCATCGAGCGGCTGATGATCACCCACGTCCTCGGGTCGATCGACCCGGAGGCGGCCCGCAAGGAGGCCGCCAAGGCCTTCGGCGGCGAGGTCGAAGTGGCTCGCCAGGGCGAATCCACGACCGTGTAGCAGGACTAGGGTCGCCGGCCCCGAACCCGGCGAGGTCCCCGTGTCCCGTGCCGACGGTCGTGCCCCCGACGAGCTGCGCCCCGTGACCCTGGTGCCGGACGTCCAGCGGGCGCCGGCCGGATCCTGCGAGGTGCGCTTCGGCGACACCCGCGTGCTGTGCGCCGCCTCGGTCACCGACGGCGCGCCGCGCTGGCGTGACCGTCGGGGATGGGTGACTGGCGAGTACGCCATGCTGCCGGGCGCCACGCCGGACCGGGCGGGCCGCGAGCGCCAGGGTCCCGGTGGACGGTCCAAGGAGATCGAGCGGCTGATCGGGCGGTCGCTGCGCAGCGTGGTGGACCTCGACCGCCTGCCCGACGTGACCGTCACCGTCGACTGCGACGTGATGGACGCCGACGGTGGCACCCGGACCGCGGCCATCACCGGGGGCTGGGTCGCGCTGGTGCGGGCGCTGCGGGCCGTGGGCCACGGCGACGTCGTCACCGGCCAGGTGGCGGCGATCTCCGTCGGGATCGTCGACGGCGAACCTCGACTCGACCTCCCCTACGAGGAGGACAGCCGGGCGGAGGTCGACATGAACGTCGTCGCGACGTCCGACGGTCGCCTGGTCGAGGTGCAGGGCACGGCCGAGGGCGAGCCGTTCCCGCGCGAGGACCTCGACGCCATGCTCGACCTCGCGCTGGCCGGCTGTGGCCGCCTGTTCGCCCTGCAGCATGCTGCCCTGGGGGAGGGCAGCTGATGCGGATCGTCGTCGCGACGGGCAATCCCGGCAAGCTGGCGGA
>CAZDIF010000212.1:0-3385 GCA_964505365.1 uncultured Actinomycetota bacterium | reverse complement strand
CGCGCCTACGACTGGGATCGTTGCAGAACCCCCAAGGACCCTCTAGGTTCGTTTACTCAGACCTCGGCAGTGCCGAGGGTCTGCGGGCCTTCGCACTGCCCTGTCCACGACAGGGGAGACCCGGTGATGAAGCACACACGAACATTTCGGACGCGCACGACGCGTCTGCTGGCCGCCGCGGGGGCAGCCGCGCTGGCTCTGACGGCTTGTGGCGGCGGTGACGCGACCGGCGACGGTGACGCAACTGGCGACGGCGGTGATGGCATCGAGGCCGTCGAGCCGTTCTTCCCCGTCAATGCCGAAGGCGAGGAAATCCTGCCGTGCGGCGGTTACGGCTTCCGCCTCGAGAACGGCGACTTCCACCAGGCCTTCAACGAGCAGCTCAACGCGTTCCGCGAGGACGGGACGACGATGGAGATCATCACCTCCTACGAGGACTTCTCCGAGGCTGACGTCGAGAAGGCCAACGAGCTCACGGCACAGGACATCGCTCCCAACGCCAACGAGGACGCCCAGAGTGGCGGCGGACTGCTCGAGGAGCTGCAGAACGCCGGCTCGATCACCATCGGGATCGCCAACGAGGTGCCCTTCGGCTTCGTCGGCGACGACGGCGAACCCACCGGTATCGCACCGGACGTCGCCACGGCGGTGCTGCAGGAGCTCGGCATCGAGAACGTCGAGGCCCAGGTGGTCGAGTTCGGCCAGCTGATCGGCGGCCTGCAGGCCGGGCAGTTCGACCTGATCGCGGCCGGCATGTACATCAACGAGGAGCGTGCCGAGCAGATCCTGTTCACGGACCCCGACTACTGCATCGCCGAGGGGCTGGCCGTCGCGGCCGGCAACCCGCACGGCATCACCGACTACGCCTCCATCGCTGAGAACCCCAACGTGACGGTCGCCGTCGCGTCCGGGACCGTCGAGGAGGGCTACGTCGACGAGGCGGGGATCCCCGACGAGCAGATCGAGACCTTCTCGGGCATCGACCAGATGTACGACGCCCTGGAGGCCGGTGAGGTCGACGCGGTGACCGGTACCGCCGCGACCGTCGAGCGGCAGGTCGCCTCGCGGTCCTGACGCAAATCCGCCCCGTGGCTCCGGCGCGCGCCCTAGGGTGGGCGCCGGAGCCCGGGGCTGACGGGTGAGCGGTAATCGACAGGCAAGGTCCGATGGACGTCTGGATTCTCGAACCCAACCAGTACGAACTCATGCTGCGGGGGACATGGATCACGGTCCAGGTGCTGTTCTACGCCTTCCTCCTCGGGGTCCTGCTGTCGCTGCTCGTCGGGGTGGGGCGGCTGTCGGATCGCGAATGGGTGCGGGGCAGTGCGTTGGTCTTCGTCGAGTTCGCACGCGGCATCTCGTCGATCATCCTGTTGTTCATCATGGCGTACGCGGTCCCCATCCTCCTCGGAGTGGACCAGCGGTCGCTGCTGACGCTCGGCGCGATCGCCTTGGGCATCAACATGGGCGGGTACGGCGCCGAGATCGTCCGCGGGGCGATCCAGTCCATCCCGCGGGGCCAGACCGAGGCCTCGATCGCCCTGAACCTGTCCCCGACCCACCGACTGCGCCACATCATCCTGCCACAGTCCATGCGGATCATCCTGCCGCCGATGGGCAACCTCACGATCGAGATCCTCAAGGGCACCGCCCTGCTCAGCCTCGTCGGCGTCGCCGACCTGATGCAGTCGGTCAACCTCGTGCGCCAGCAGCAGCTGTTCGCCGAGTCCGCGGCAGACCTGACGGTGCTGTTCATCACCGCGCTCGTGATCTACTTCATCCTCGCGCAGGTCATCAACGGAATCTTCCGCTACTTCGAGCGGCGGCTCGAACGGCGGTACGAGGCACGCAACGAGCCGATCGCGACGGATGAGTCGTGGATCGCTGGGGCAGGGGGTTGAGCATGAGCGCCGCAGCCGTCGAGTTCCAGCCGCACCGCAAGTGGTACCGGCGACCCGAGGTGGTCGGCCCGGTCCTGCTGACGCTCCTCGCGTACGCCGTCATCATCATGCTCATCCAGGAGCCAGACCGCGTGCGTACCCGCATGACGGCGGAGGGCACCGAGGACTTCGACTGGATGTACTTCTGGCACCTCGTGCCGCTGATGTTCACGCACCTGCTGATCACGATCAAGGGCACCCTGCTCGGCTTCACGGTCTCGATCGTGCTCGGGTTCTTCATGGCCCTCGGGCGTCGGTCGGGCTTCCGTCCGCTGGCCTGGTTCTCGGCCCTGATCATCGAGTTCATCCGGTCGACGCCGCTGCTGGTGCAGCTGTACTTCATCCTGTATCTCAGCCGGGCGACCGACGCCTTCTCGATGACACCGCTCACGATCCTCATGGTCGGCCTCGGCGTGCACTACGCCACCTACTGCTCCGAGGCCTATCGCGCTGGCATCAACAGTGTCCCCAAGGGCCAGTGGGAGGCCACCACGGCACTGAACCTCAGCCCTGTCACCACGTGGACGCGCGTGATCATCCCCCAGGCCGTCCCCAACGTCCTGCCGGCACTCGGCAACTACCTCGTCGCGGGGTTCAAGGACGCGCCGGTCGCGTTCATCGTCGGTGTCCAGGGGATCCTGTTCTTCGCAAACGCCGTCCGCGGGACCGACTTCCGTGCCGTCGAGCCCTACATCCTCGTCGGGATCGGGTTCCTGATCGCCAGCCTTCCGGCGGCCTGGGCAGTCCGTCGACTCGAGGAGAAGATCGCCTATGAGCGCACCTGAAACGACCACCACGGACATGTCCGAGAAGGGCGCCGCCGCGGTGCGGATGCGCGGCGTCAACAAGGCGTTCGGGACGAACGTCGTGCTGAACGAACTCGACCTCGACGTCGATGCCGGCGAGCGCGTCGTCATCATCGGCCCGTCAGGATCGGGCAAGACCACGATCCTGCGCGTCATCATGACCCTGGAACGGATCGACGCCGGCACCATCGAGGTGGGTGGCCGCCACCTCTACCACGAAGCGCATGGTGACAGCCTGAAGTCGGCCAGCGAGAAGCACATCCGCAATGTCCGCTCCGACATCAGCATGGTGTTCCAGCACTTCAACCTGTTCCCGCACATGAGTGCGCTCGAGAACATCATGTTGGCCCCGGTCAAGGTGCACGGAAGATCTCCTGACGAGGCGCGCGAGCAGGGCATGGAGCTCCTCGAGAAGGTCGGACTCGCCCATGCGGCCAACCAGACACCGGGGCAGCTGTCCGGCGGGCAGAAGCAGCGCGTCGCGATTGCCCGCGCTCTGGCGACCGAGCCGAAGGTGATGCTGTTCGACGAGGTGACCTCCGCGCTGGACCCGGAGCTGATCGGCGAGGTGCTCAATGTCCTGCGGGACATCGCCGAGGAGGGCAGCACCACCATGATGCTGGTGACCCACGAGATGGG
>CAZDIF010000211.1:0-5032 GCA_964505365.1 uncultured Actinomycetota bacterium | reverse complement strand
GGTGCGCTCGCCGAGCATCAGCGAGTACTCCTTCTTGATGTAGGCGATGATCGCCTCGTCCAGCTCGTCGCCGCCGATGCGGATCGACTGGCTGGTCACGATGCCGCCCAGCGAGATGACCGCGACCTCGGTGGTGCCACCACCGATGTCGACGACCATGTTGCCGGCAGGCTCGTGGACGGGCAGCCCGGCGCCGATGGCGGCGGCCATCGGCTCCTCGATGATGTAGGCGGCGCGGGCGCCGGCCTGGATCGTGGCCTCCTCGACCGCGCGCTGCTCGACCCCGGTGATCCCACTGGGAACGCAGACGACGACGCGCGGCTTCGCGAGGAAGCGGCGCTTGTGCACCGCCTGGATGAAGTAGCGCAGCATCTTCTCGGTCACGTCGAAGTCGGCGATGACGCCGTCCTTCAGCGGCCGGATGGCCATGATGTGACCGGGGGTGCGGCCGATCATGCGCTTGGCCTCGGCACCCACGGCGAGGATGGCGCCGTTCTTGGTGTTGATGGCCACCACCGACGGCTCGTTGAGCACGATCCCGCGGCCACGTACGTACACCAGGGTGTTGGCCGTACCGAGGTCGACCGCCATGTCACGGCCGAGGAACTGGAAGCTGTTTGAGATCTGGTTCGCCACGTGGGGTCCACCGTGTCGTGGGGCCGGGTCCCGGCCGGAGCAGGAAGGAAGGGCAGGCAGCGGCTCCCGGGACTCGGGGAGGGTAACACCGGTCGCCGGGCCCGGGGGACACCGCCGTGCCCAATCGGCCCGAGGCGGACGACCGAGGCGGTCTACACGAGGCCGCGCCGCGCCAGCGACGTCCAGCGCTCCCCGCCGACGACGAGGTGGTCGAGCAGGTCCACGCCGACGAGCTCGCCCGCGGCCACCAGCCGGCGGGTCACGGCCTCGTCGTCACGGGACGGCGACGGGTCGCCGGACGGGTGGTTGTGGGCCAGGACCACGGCCGAGGCGTTGGCGACCAGGGCGTCGCGGAAGACCTCGCGCGGCGCCATGAACGTGTGGTCGATCGAGCCCACCGACACGAGCGCGGTCTGCAGCAGCCGGTGCTGGGTGTCCAGCAGCGCGGCCACGCACCGTTCCCGGTCGGCGCCGTCGAGCAACGGGACGAGGACCTCCGCGGCGGCCTCCGGTGACGTCACGGCCGGGCGCCCGTCCGGGTCGGTCGGGCGAAACAGCCGAGGATCGGATGCGCAGCGCGCACAACCGCCCCCGTCGACGGGCCCGTCGGCGGGGCCCGTGGTCCAGGAGGAGGTGGCGGGGGCGAGCGTCTGGGACACGGGCGGCCTCGTGGATCGGGAGCCCGGTCAGCCTGTCACGCCACCGTTGCCCAGCGGCACGTCCATCCCGAAGCTGTGGAAACCGCTCAGAAGCGGCCGGGGAAGAACAGGTCCAGCTCGCGCTTGGCGGACTCGGGCGAGTCGGATCCGTGCACGATGTTCTCGCCGATGACCGTGGCGAAGTCGCCGCGGATCGAGCCAGGGCTGGCCTCGAGCGGGTTGGTGGCGCCCATGATCTGGCGCATGCCGGCGATCGCGTCCTCGCCGGACACGCACATGGCCACCAGCGGGGCCGAGGTGATGAACTGCACCAGCTCGCCGAAGAACGGCCGCTCGGTGTGCTCGGCGTAGTGCTCCTCGGCGATCGCGCGGCCCAGCGTGCGCATCTCGAGCGCCTCGATCGTGAAGCCCTTGCGCTCGATGCGGCCGATGACCTCGCCGATCAGCCCGCGGTTGACGCCGTCGGGCTTGACGAGGATGAGGGTCTGTTCGGTGGCCACGGTGGCCCCTTTTCGTCGTCTGTCGTCGGATGTCGGGTTCCTCGGGCGCGAAGCGTGCCCGCCGTCGGCAGGGTCGGCAAACCCGCGGGGCCGTGCGTGCGGCCAGTGCGTGGGTCAGTCGTCGCCGGCGGCGCGGAGCGAAGCGAGCACGCCCGGCGCTCACTCATCGGTTCCGTCCAGCCGGTCGAGCATCTCGTCGAGGGCGCGCTGGAACTCGGCGTCCTCCTCGTCCTCGGTGAGCGCATCCGGCTCGGGCACGACCTCGTCGCCGGTGTCGGTGACCGGCAGGTACACGTCTCGGGCGGCGCCGACGGTGTACAGCGAGCCGGTGACCAGCACGCCGTCGCCCTCGCCGGCGACGCCGGTGGCCAGCCGCAGTGCCTCCCGGACGTCGTCGGCGGCCTCCACCACGACGCCGGTGCCCTCCCACACGTCGACGGCGGCGCGCTGCATGCGCTCCACGGAGGCGGCGCGGGTCGACGGCGCCCGGGTGACGACGACGTGGTTGGCGACGTCGCGATAGGCGCGGACGATCCCGTCGATGTCCTTGTCCTCGAGGCAGGCAAGCACCAGCACGAGGTGGCGGAAGTCGAACGAGTCCTCCAGCGCGACGACGGCGGTCTGGGCACCGTGCGGGTTGTGCGCCCCGTCCAGCAGCACCGTGGGGTCGCGGTGGACGACCTCCAACCGTCCCGGCGACGTGGTCGCGAGGAACCCCTGGCGGATGACGTGGTCGGACAGCCGGTCGAAGGCCTCGCCGAGGAACGCCGCCGTGGCCGCCAGCGCGACCAGGGCGTTGTCCGCCTGGTGGGCGCCGAACAGCGGCAGCATCACCTCGTCGATGGTGCGCTCGCCCACCCGGAGGGTGAGCAGCTGCCCGCCGACGGCCACCCGACGGTCGACGACCTCGTGGTCGGCCCCCCACGTGCGCACATCGGCGGCGCCGACCTCCGCGGCACGGTCGCGCACGACCTTCAGCACGTCGTCGGGCTGGCGGCCGAGGACGACGTGGGCGCCCGGCTTGACGATCCCCGCCTTCTCGCCGGCGACCTCGACGGCGGTCGACCCCAGCTCGCTGTGGTCGACGTCGACGGGGGTGAGCACGGCGACCTCGCCCCGCACGAGGTTCGTGGCGTCCCAGGTCCCGCCCATGCCGACCTCGTAGACGGCGGCATCGACCGGCTTGTCGGCGAACCACCAGTAGGCGCAGGCGGTGAGGAACTCGAAGTAGGTGATGCGGTCGTCCAGCTCGGTGTCCACGAGCTCGGCGATCGGGGCGACCTGCTCGATCACGTCGGCGAGTGCCTGCTCGCCGATCCACCGGCCCGAGACGGTGAAGCGCTCGCGCACCGACTGCAGGTGGGGCGAGGTGTAGGTCCCGGCCGACACCCCAGCCGCGGACAGCAGGGTCGCGATCATGCGGGTCACCGACGTCTTGCCGTTGGTGCCGGTGACCTGGATCGAGGGATAGGCCTCCTGCGGGTCGCCGAGCATGCGCGCGAGGTGGCGGATCCGGTCCAGTCCGGGCTCCATGCGCCCGGGTCCGCGTTCGCGCAGGGTCTCGAGCGCCGCGTCGAAGTCCACGGTCGGTCCTTGGGGCGGGCGGGTGAGTGGCCGACCCGCGACGGTAGCGCGGCCCGTCGATCCACAGGCCCGGCACCGAGGCAGTCGAGATGTCACACCCCGGCCGTATGGTCGCTTCATGTTCACCCGCCCCCGCCTCGATCCCCTGCGCACCGACCTGCCGGCCGGGTCGACGGGGCTGCTCGCTGCGGAGCCGGACGGGAGCTACGACGCCGGCGGGTCGCGGACCGCTGCACGCATGGCCGAGGCCGCGACGCTGGTGCAGCAGCGTGACCACACCATGGCGCGCCTGCTGGGCCTGCTCGTGTCGATCTCTGGCGCGGAGGACCTGGCCGAGGTGACGGGCGGGATGACCCTGCACGTGTGGCTGCAGCACACCGCGCGGTGCACCCACGCCGAGGCACGCGACCTGCTCGGCACCGCCGAGGTGGCCCGTGACCTGCCGACCGTGGTCGCCGGGCTCGGGGACGGATGGCTGTCGTGGTCGCAGGTCACCGCCATCGCGCGGGCGGCCCGGCGCGTGCCCGTCGCGGACCGGTGTGACCTCGACCGCCTCGTCGGCGACGCCATGGTCGCCCACCGGGACTGGGAACCGGGCGCGCTGGTCGACGACGTCTGGCAGTGGGTGGACACCCGGCAGCCCTCGCGCCTGCAGCAGGCGGAGGCCGCCGCCGAACGTGACCGGTTCCTCACCCTGTCCCCGCAGCTGTTCGGCGGTGGCAGCCTCTACGGCGAACTGGACGCGATCGGCTTCGCGACGGTGGCGGAGGCGCTCGACGCCCCGCTGGGACCGCCGCTGGCCCCACCGGACGACCTCTCGGACACCGATGCCGTCGACGCGGCGTTCGACCAGGTCGACGCCCAGCGGCGCGCGCTCACGAAGCACCACGGGCGTCGGCTGGCCGACCGGCTGGTCGCACTGTGCGACGACGACCTCGGCGGTGGCGCCGGCGACCCGGATGACCGGGCGACCGCACGACCACTGCTGCTGGCGACGGTGGACCTCGAGGCGCTGCTGGACGCCACCCGAACGCCCGGGTGGCTGCTGCACACGCTGGCGGGTGGACGCATGAAGGTGTCGTCCGACACCCTCCAGCGGATCGTGGACGAGCGGGGCGCCGACGTGCGCGGAATCGTGTTCGACGACAGCCGTGTCGTCGGCGTGGGCCGGCGGACGGCGATCCCGCCCGGGTGGCTGCGCGAGGCGGTCTGGGCCACCCACGTCGCGGTCAACGACCCCGAGGGCACCACTCCGGTGCGGCGGGCCGACCTCGACCATGAGGATCCGTGGCCCGACGGGCCCACGGACACCGACAACCTCCAGCCAATGGGCCGTCGATGGCACAACCACAAGACCACCGGTGCCTGGACCGTCCGCCGGTCGCGCGACGGGACCACGACCTGGCGGCACCGACGGCACGGCTGGACCATCCGTCTCGCCCCGCCCCGGCGCAACCTCGCGGACCCGGACCGGGGCCCGCCGCGGTGATCAGGCGGCGTCCATGGCCTCGAGCTGGGCGATCTGGGTGTCGAGGTCCGCGATCGCTCGCTCCAGGTCGGACGCGCGGTCGCGCTCGCCCTGCACGACATGGTCGGGAGCGTTGGCGACGAACTGCTCGTTCGCCAGCTTGCCCCGCGCCCGGTCGAGGTCCG